>CAZGER010000140.1:301-5809 GCA_964524565.1 uncultured Chthonomonas sp.
CTCCCATGTATCGCTGCTGGAACCAAGACAGCCGCCAAAGAACGCCATCCCGCCTTCGTAGACCTTGAACGGGAACATCGGGTCTTTGGCCAACATGTCCAGGTTCTGCACGACAAACCCCAACCGACCTCCCACGATCACGCCGCCGATCAGCCAGTACAGCAGAGACTCGACCCTTTGCGGGACCAGCCCGGGGATGCTCTCTGACTTTGCCGCACGGCGGAGGGCGGCCAGCGCGATCAGGAACCCGACCACGTAGGCAAGTCCGTACCAACGCGGGGAAATGTCAAGGTCGCCCAGGTGCGTGCGGAAGATGTACGGGCTCAGCCGATTGACAAAAACCATCTCGTGGCGGACAGTTTACATGCCGCCAGGAACGATCCCCGACCAGTGCCGAGCCCATCGGCCCGCGGGCACCCTCCAGTAAACTTCAAGCATGGCGACCCGCCGCAACGTCAGTTGGATCGCGAACATGGCGACTGGCCCGGCCGGATTCGGCGGCACCGGTATTGCGCGGCACCTGGGATGGGTCCCCAGGATCGACCTCCTGGAGTCCGAGGGGTTTGTGATCATCCGTGTCGAACTGGCAGGGGTCGGGCCAGGAGCGGTCACGGTCTCGTACAGTTCGGTCAGCCATGCGATCGTCATCAAGGGGGAGCGGACCCCAGACAAGAACCCCGGCGCGAACCACCCACATCCGCACATCATCGAGATCGAAGAAGGGCCGTTCGGGCGGGAGATCCCGCTGCCGGTGCAAGAGGTCGACCTTGGCGGAGTCGCGCTGAGGTTCAAAAACGGCATCCTGACCATTTCAGTGCCCAAGGCCGCCAAGAGGAGCGGCGTGTTTGTCGTAGAAACAATCACGATCACCAACGCCTGATGCATGACACCGACACCCTGATTCAAGAACAGACAGAGACCGACGATATCGACTCGGTGGATCCCGACCTGGAACCAGACCCAGAGGGGGAGGACGAGCCCGAGGCCGAGACGCCAGAGATCCTGAACATCCTCCCGCTGCGAGAGTCGGTCGTCGTCCCTATGCTGATCGCGCCGCTCAGCGTCGGGCGCCCCAACTCGATCCAGCTGATCGATGAGAGCATCACAAGCTCGCAACGGGTGATCGGTGTGATCGCCCAGCTGGATCCCAACACGGACGACCCTTCCGCCGCCGACCTGCACAAGATCGGCTGTGCGGTCATCATCCGGACCCTGATGAAGGGGACAGACGGTGTCCGCATGATCGTGCAAGGCACCCACAGGTTCCGCCTGACAGAGATCCTGCAGGAAAAGCCGTACGTCCGCGCCCGGATCGAGGTCATCCCCGAGGTTCCGCCCCTGCCGGAAGAGCGGGAAGAGGTCGAGGCGTTGCGCCGGTCGGTCGCTGCCCTGTTCGAACAGGCTGTCCGCCTGGCCCCCAACCTGCCCGAGGACCTGGCGTCGCTGACAGACTCGATCACCGAGCCAAACGTGATGGCCGACCTGATCGCCGCGCACATCCCGTTTTCTGTCGAGGACAAGCAGAAGATCCTTGAGACCTTCCCGATCAAGGACCGGCTCCGCGAGCTCCTAGAGATGCTCGCCAAAGAGGTCCGCGTCCTCGAACTGACCAGCAAGGTCCATAGCGAGGTCACGGCCGAACTCAGCAAGAACCAACGCGAGTACTACCTGCGCGAGCAGCTCCGGGCCATCCAACGAGAGCTCGGGGAGATCGATGACGCCACCGCCGAGGCGGACGAACTGCGGGACAAGATCGATGCCGCCAAGATGCCTGAAGAGGCACTGAAGGCCGCCCTGAAAGAGCTCGACAGACTGGGCAGGATCAACCCCGCATCGCCGGAGTACACCGTTTCCCGGACTTACATCGAGACGATGGCCTCGATCCCGTGGTCGGTTGCTACCGAGGACAACCTGGACCTGGACCACGCCAGGAAGGTTCTGGACGACGAGCACTACGGGCTCGACAAGATCAAGGACCGCATCATCGAGTTCCTTGCCGTCCGAAAGGTCAAGACCTCTGGCCCTGTCCGCCAGCCGATCCTTTGCTTTTACGGCCCGCCGGGGGTCGGTAAGACCTCGCTTGGGCAGTCCATCGCCAATGCGATGGGGCGCAAGTTCGTGCGGCTTTCACTCGGCGGGGTCCGGGACGAGGCTGAGATCCGTGGACACCGGCGCACGTACATCGGCTCGCTCCCGGGACAGATCGTCCAGAGTATCAGAAGGGTCGAGACGAACAACCCAGTGTTCGTCCTGGACGAGATCGACAAGCTTGGCAACGACTTTAGGGGCGATCCTGCCTCGGCGATGCTCGAAGTCCTCGATCCCCAGCAGAACCACGCGTTCAGGGACCACTACCTGGACGTCCCGGTCGACCTGAGCAACGTCTTTTTCATCACGACGGCCAACCGGCTCGACACGATCCCGCCTGCCCTGCGCGACAGGATGGAGATCATCGAGCTTGGTGGCTACACCGAGGAAGAAAAGGTCGAGATCGCCATGCGGCACCTCGTCCCCAGGCAAGTCGAGGAGCACGGGCTCGCCCCTGGCAAGGTCAGCTTCCCCCAAGAGTCGCTCAGGTTCTTGGTACGCCACTACACCCGGGAGGCCGGGGTTCGCAACCTGGAGCGCGAGATCGGGAGCGTGGTGAGAAAGGCCACCCTTGAGTTCGCCAAAGGCCGAAAGGGCAAAACAGAGGTCTCCACCAAGCGCATCCAAAAGGCCCTGGGCGCACCGCGGTTCACCAGCGATCCTGTCACCGAGCGCGAGATGGTGCCCGGCCTCGCCGTCGGCCTCGCTTGGACGCCGGTCGGTGGCGACGTCCTGTTCATTGAGTCCTCGATGTATCCCGGCACCGGCCTGACGGTCACCGGCCAGCTTGGCGACGTGATGAAGGAATCGGTCACTGCCGCCCTGTCGTTCATCCGCGCCAACGCTGGCGCCCTCAAGGTCAACCCGGAGGTCTTTGAACGCAACCACATCCACGTCCACGTTCCGGCGGGATCGGTCCCAAAGGACGGCCCCAGCGCAGGGATCACGATGCTCACGGCGCTGGTCTCTCTGTTCACGGGGCGCAAGGTCAAAGAGCGCCTTGCCATGACGGGTGAGGTCACTCTGACCGGGCAGGTCCTGCCAATCGGTGGCGTCAAAGAGAAGTGCCTCGCCGCATACCGTGCCGGCGCCCGCACCCTTATCCTGCCTGTGGAGAACAAGAAGGACTATCTGGAAGAGGTGCCCGAGGACATCCGCGCCGAGCTCCAGGCCCATTTTGTCGACAGGGCAGAGAAAGTGTTGGGGCGGGGCCAAAAGCCCGCCGCAAAGTAGAAGACTCCTGTAGGGGGTCTACGCGACGCCTTTGGCCAACCGAGAGAACGAGTCTTTGTCCACCGCCCGGAGTAGGCACTCGTCGTAGGAGACGTGGCCAGACTTGAACAGGTCGGCCAGGTTCCGGTCCATGGTGACCATGCCGGCGTTTTGCGAGGTCTCGATCACCGAGTACATCTGGTGGGTCTTACCTTCCCGGATCAGGTTGCGGATCGAGGGCAAGCCGACCATGATCTCCAGGGCAGCGCACCGACCACCGCCCAGTTTTGGCAGGAGCTGCTGCGAGACGATCGCTTCCAGGGTGTTGGACAGCAAGACCCTGATCTGTTCCTGCTGGTCCGATGGAAACACGTCCACCAACCTGTCCACAGAAGCAGGGGCGTTTCTGGTGTGCAGGGTTCCGAACACCAGGTGGCCGGTTTCTGCCAGTGTCAAGGCAGCCTCGATCGTCTCAAGGTCGCGGAGCTCACCGACCAGGATGATGTCCGGGTCTTCGCGCAACACGGCTCTGAGCGAGTTGTGGAAGCTGTAGGTGTCCGAGTGCATCTCCCGCTGGTTGACCATGCACTTTTTGTGCTTGTGCAGGTATTCGATCGGGTCCTCGATCGTCATGATGTGCGACGTCCTGGTCTCGTTGATGTCGTCGATCATCGAGGCGATCGTCGTCGACTTGCCCGAGCCGGTCGGCCCAGTCACAAGGATCAGACCGGACGACCGCTTGGCCAGGTCGCGGATGATCGAGGGCAGGCCCAGGTCGTCGAACGAAGGGATCCGGTTGGGGATCACGCGCAAGGCGGCCGCGACTGCGGCCCTTTGCTGGTACACGTTGCAGCGGAACCTCGAAAGCCCTTTCACCGTGTGTCCCATGTCAAGCTCGTGTGTGGACTCGAACTTCTGCAGGGCCTCGTCAGGCAGGATCTCGTAGATCAGGCGCTGGGTGTCCTCGGGTTTGAGTACCGCATAGGGCAGGGCGCAGATCTCACCGTCCACCCGCATCATCGGGGGCAGACCGGCGGTGATGTGGATGTCGCTGGCCTTGCGCTCGAACGCCATCCTTAGAATCTCATCGAGGTGGACACCTGTGATCGGCCGGGTCTCCTCGGTGCCCAGGTGGGCGGCCGGCTCTTGGAACTCGTCGCCGACAAAGAACTTGCCGCTGAACTTCTCCGGGGTCCGCAGTTCAAGCGGGACATGCGCCGGCACATGGCCCCCGCTGGCAGACTCGAACGTGATCGTGTCGAGCCCAGGCTGGCTCAGGTCTGGCATCGCCGGTGCGGGGGACCCTGCAGCAGGGGCAGCCCCAGGTTCTACGTTCGGATTGTCCGCGCCGCCCACTGGCGGCATGGCCGCGCTCGGATCTTGCCCGTCGCTATTAAGGTGCTTTTCCCAAGAGAACATGTCTGACATCGTGGTTGTCTCCTATGCGTGCATATGTGTGCCTTCGGCGATCGCCGTCAGGCCGGTCCTGATCAGTGCGGCAGGCGTTTTGTCTGCCAGGTTTGAAACTTCCACCGCCCAATAGGTGAACGGGGACTCGCCGTCGGTCACGTGGCCCTCTTTGGCGAAGGTCGCGATCATGTGCGAGATGCTCACAAGCCCGCGGTAGGCCACGTGCGGACTGCCCACGCTGGCGGGAACCGTGTAGGCGATGCCAGACTTGATCTCGTCTGGCAGTTTCCAGCGGTCTGCGACGGCTTGCCCCAGCGTGACGTGGTCGCACTGGAAGACCCTCGTTTCTGCCTCGGCCTCGTTGACCCCTTCTGCCACCATCGCCTCGACGGTCGCGTAGCCATCCTTGTCAAACCTGTCGAGGACGCTTTTGCCGACAAGGTGCAGGAGCCCGCATGCGTAGGCCGACTCTGCCTCCACACGCGCATCCTGGGCGAGCTTCCTCGCCGCGAGGCCGGTGTCGACGGCGGTGCGCCACCACTGTCTGCGCCGCAGTGAGCTTGCGTCGTTGCGGCCGACAAACGTCTCCACCAAACCGGCGGTCATGCACAACTGCCGCATCTGCCTCAGCCCGATGAACATGATGGCCTGGTTGATCGACGTGACCCTGGTTGGAAGGGCAAACGCCGCACTGTTGGCGATCGAGAGAACTTTGGTGGACAGACCAGGATCGGTCTGGACAGACGCCTCAAGGCTCGCCGCGCTGCTGTCGTCGGCGCTGCTCATCTCCAAGACCTT
>CAZGER010000141.1:0-5800 GCA_964524565.1 uncultured Chthonomonas sp.
AGCGTCGTTTTGCCCGAAAGAAGGTCGACCTGGGCCTCCCGGTCCGATTCCAGCGTCCCGACGTCGCACCAGTAGCCGTCCATGACGTACCCGAACAAGGGTGCTTGGGCGGCGAGCATCTTGGGGAACACGTCCTTGCTCCAGTCCGTTGGTGTGCCCGGTTCCACCAGGTCCAAGACTTCCGGTTCCAGGATGTAGATCCCGGTGTTCACCGTGTCAGAGAAGACCTCGCCCCAACCTGGCTTTTCCAAAAAGCGGTCGATGCGGCCGTCCTCGCTCTGGATCACGATCCCAAACTCCAGCGGGTTGGGGACCCGGGCCAAAACGATCGTCGCCCGACTGCCCTTTTCCCGGTGGTACGCAATGGCTGCCGTCAGGTCGCAGTCTGTGAGGGCGTCGCCGCTGATGATGACGAAGGTTCCGCCCTTGAGGAGAACCTCGGCCTGCTTGACCGAACCTGCCGTCCCGAGCGGCGTGTCCTCGATCGAGTGGGTCATCGCGATGCCCCAGTCGGAGCCGTCCCCGAACGCCTCTTGGATCGACTCGGCCAGGTAGTGCAGGGTCGTGACGATCTCGTTCACACCATGCCGCTTCAGCAATCGGACGATGTGCCCCATGATCGGCATTCCGGCAACAGGAACGAGTGGTTTAGGGACATTGATCGTCAGCGGCCTCAACCGGCTCCCTTCGCCACCCGCCATCACGACTGCCTTCACACCAACACCCGGTTTGATTATCACCGAAAACCCCGGCCCGAGGCCAGGCGGCGCAGGGCAAGACTAGTTGAACTGGTTCTCTTCGAGCTCTTGTTCGGCCTGGTTGACGGCGCGGAACTCTCCCAGAAGGACATCGATCGACTCAGTGGCGAACGCACCCTGGGGGAGATGGACCTCTTGCGTCGCCTTCAGGTCTGCCGACTCCACCTCGTCGGCCAACGACTTAAGACGCTCGGCCAAGGCCCTACCCGGTTCAAAGAGCTCCTTTGCCCTCGGGGTCGTAAAAGTGTAGACCCTCTCGTCCAGGGCGGCGATCTTGGCCAGTCCCCTCAGTGCGTCCTGGATGCCAAGGTCGGCAAAGTCCTCGAAAACGCCCTTGATGTCGTCTTTGCGGTCCCGTACCGGGTCGCCGACGCAAGTCGCACCGATAATGAGCAGCTCGGCCATCGCTAGGTCGGCCGCTTCCATCGCCCGCCCACGCAACGACTGCCAGTGGGTCGAGAGCTTCTTGTCCTGCCAGTGACTGGCATCGAGCGTGCGGTGGACGCGCACCCAGTGGTAGGCGCCTGCCTCCAGCAACTGGCCCGCGACCGGATCGAGCATCTTGTGGAGCTTCCGGCCCTCGTCCAATCGTCGCAGGTCGCGGGCCGCCTTGGCAGCCGAGGACAGGGTCTCCTCGGTGACGTTTCTGGGCTTTTGCGCGTTGCGCGATCCCCGCACAGCGAGCGCCGATGAAACGACAATCCCCAGCGCACCCCAGTTCAAGGCGGCAAAACTCCCACCCAACGGGGTTGGCATCTGCCCGAAAACGAAGATCCCGGCAAGGACGCCGATCGACACCCCGGCCATGACCGCCAGGCAACCCGTCCCTTGGCTGGCAGCAACCCGCCTGGAGACCGGGTCCTGTCGGGCGGCTTCCAGATAGCTGCTCAGGTAGGGGTAGGCACGCTTGAACTTCGCCGATGACATTCCTAGAACTTACTACGGATTCCAGACGGACGGGTTCCGGGCACGGGCCCTATCATGATTCCGTCACAATGACCGTAGAAGAGCGTGACAATGGACGAAACAGGCTCACGGCTGGCGGAGATCATCGAACGCCTCAAGTCTTCAGCGACCAACGACCCCAAGGCGCTGGCGTACCTGAGCGCGCTGGAGGCCGAGGCGGAGAAGATCGAGCAGAAGAAACGGTCGGACGCCGAACTCATCCAAAAGTACGAAGAGGCTTACCAAAAGCTCACGGCACCGGCGAACAAGATCGGCGTTTTTGTCCGCCAGCTCGAGGACGGTCTGGCGCTAGTCGCCCTCGGAGACGGAGAGTACGTGGCCGAGGTCGATCCCAACCTGGACCCGACGCTCTTAAGGCAGGGTGTCCCGGTGCGGGTCAACCAGGCCTACGCCATCATCGGCACGGTCGAACCGACCGCAACTGGGGCCCTCGTGAAAGTCTCACAGGTGCTGCCGGACCACAGGCTCCGCATCGGCACAGACCAGCAGAACCAGGCAGGACGGCTCGTCCATCTGAGCGAAGACCTGAAGGCGGCCAAAGTCTCGGTCGGCGACGAGGTCCGGCTGGATCCTTCCGGCAAGATCGCGATCGAGCACTTTGTTAAAGCAGACACACAGGAGTTTTTTGTCGAGCA
Organism: uncultured Chthonomonas sp.; assembly: GCA_964524565.1. Lineage (GTDB taxonomy): Bacteria > Armatimonadota > Fimbriimonadia > Fimbriimonadales > Fimbriimonadaceae > UphvI-Ar2. The sequence continues at coordinate 2,360 of CAZGER010000141.1, forward strand.
GGTCCCAGAAACCCCGTGGTCGGCGATCGGTGGCCAGGAGACCGCCATCAACCTGATCCGGGAGACGATCGAACAGCCCCTCCTCCACCCCGAGGTGTACGAAAAGTTCGACAAAAAGCCGGTCAAGGGGATCCTCCTGTACGGGCCTCCGGGCTGCGGCAAGACCCTCATCGGCAAGGCCGTCGCTTACAACCTCGCCAAGGAGTATTCGGCCAGGACCGGTGCCGAGCACAAGGAGTGCTTTATGCACATCAGCGGCCCAAAGGTCTTGAACATGTGGCTGGGCGAGACGGAGCGCATGGTGCGTGAGATTTTTGCGACCGCGCGGGAAAAGGCCAAGGAGGGGCGGCTCGTGGTCTTGTTCGTCGACGAGGCGGAGTCCATCTTGCGGACCCGGTCGTCTGGCCGCTGGCTGAACATCAGCAACACGGTCGTTCCCCAGTTCTGCGCCGAAATGGACGGGATGGTGGGCCTAGAGAACGTCGTTTTGATCCTGACGAGCAACCGACCAGACTACATCGACCCCGCCGTCCTGCGTCCAGAGCGGATCGACCGGAAGGTGAGGATCGGCCGGCCCACCCGCGACCAGTGCCGCCAGATCCTCTCGATCTACCTGCACGAGAGCCTGCCGATCGACCCAGATTTTTCAAAGCAGCACGACGGAGACCACTGCGCAAGGCAAGCGCTGATCGAATCGACGCTCGCAGCTCTGTGGAAGGAGACGAAACCGACGGAGTTCCTGCGGGTGCAGACCCGGTCTGGCCAGTCGGAAACCCTGCACTGGCACGACTTTGTCAGCGGGGCGATCATCAAGAGCGTCGTCGACCGGGCCAAGGACACAGCGATCCGCAGGGCGATCGCCGATCCAGGCACAAAACACGGTCTCACTGCCGCCGACCTGGAAGACTCCCTTGCCGCCGAGTTCAAAGAGAACGAGATCTTCCCGAAGACCGACGCAGTCGAAGACTGGCTCAAACTGCTGGACATCGACACCGAGGCGGTCGTCTCCGTCAAGCCCGCCGTGGCGACCAAAGGGGACGCCTTTGTCCACAAGAGCGTGATCTAGGCGTTCATCAGCACATCGAGACCGACATGAAACCCGGTCAGGCTCCGCACTCCTCGGACGGCCATGACCACGCCTTCCATAAAGCAGGCGCGGTCGATAGAATCGTGGCGGATGCTGAGCCGCTGGCCGGGGCTTCCGAACAGGACCTCTTGGCTGCCCACAAAGCCCGGTAGCCGCACAGAGTGCACCTGGACACCCTCGACCGCCGCTCCCCGTGCGCCTTGCGCGCCACCGGTTTGCACAGACTCGGCCCTTTGACCCTGCCTCGCCGATGCGATCAGCTCTGCCGTTCGCCAAGCTGTGCCGCTCGGGGCGTCGACTTTTTTCTCGTGGTGCAGCTCGATCACCTCGACATCCGGCATGTACTTGGCCGCCTCGGCAGCGAACCGCATCATGAGGACGGCCCCGATCGCGAAGTTCGGCACGAGAAGGCAAGGTGCCCCCCCAGCGTTGCAAGCACCTGCGATCCTGTCTTGGTCTTGCCGGGACACACCGCTCGTGCCGATCACGACAGCGATCCCACGCTCCAGGGCAGCGAGCGTGTGGATGGTCGCGACGTCCTGGTGCGTCACGTCGACCATCACGCTTGGCTTACACTCGTCCAGGACTTGCCCAATCTCCGGGCCGCCCCTGGCGTACCGCCCGACGAGGGCAAGTCCCTCGGCAGACTCGATGGCGCGGCAGATCTCCGTACCCATCCGACCATCGGAGCCCGCCACAGCGACGGTCAGGCTCATGTCCTCACCAGCGTTGTGCCGTCGGACTCGATCTTGTACGGGTCGCCAGACTCATCGACATAGGCCGAAACGTTGCCCAACGTGACCAAATGGGCCCTGGTTTGCTTGCCGCCGACTGAGATGGTCCGGTAGCCGTGGTACTGCGACTTGGACTCCACCCATCCCAGGGTGTTCAGATCGAACCGCCAGTAGGTGACCACGTCGCCAGGCTTAGGATGGTCGCGAACGAACCAGAACTCTGGCGTCGCGGCGGTCCTTTTTCCGGCCGGCACTGGCGCGTGTTGGTTGACGGTCTTGCCGCCCTGCTCGATCTTGACGTAAGCGCCGCCGGCATCGAACGTCACGACGATCGCCTGACGGGAGGACCCGCCCGCAGAGGTCACGGTCTGAAGCTTCCTCACCGGGGCGCCAGTTTTGTCGTAGGTCGATTCTTGCAGCACCGTGACCGACTTGCCAGTGGGGTCCTTGAGGACCATCGACATCCGCACGTACTTGCTCCCGTCGGACATGACCTTGTTGACAAGGTTCGCCCGCCCCGACATCCCCGACATCTGGACAGACAGGGTCAGCTCTCCGGCAAACGCGACCGAACAGCCTAGAAACGCCGCACAAAAGAGGAACCTTCTCATACCGCTCTGACCGCCTCGGCCCCTGCCCGGACCCCACTGTAGTAAGCCAATTGTATTCTGGCGCCAGAGATTCCGTCGCCAGCCAGGAAGATGCCGTTGGCGTGGCGGTTGGCAACCTCGAACTGGACTGTGTTCGAGGCGTGGCTCTCTGTCCAGCGCCTGACCGCAGAAACGACCGGCGACTCGAACCCCTTGCCGAGGATCCGCACGATCCCTGCGATGGCGTCCTGCTTCACTGACTCGTCGTCTGACTCAAAGCTGTACCGACTGTAGCGCGCGCTCATCTGCGCCACAAACGCCGAATGCCCCTCGGGCGCTCTTGCGCCTGGAACCTTGACAGACTCGACCGATAGCCAGGTGAGCGACTCTGACTGGTCCGGGTCCAAAACGGCGTGGTAGGTGGTTTCGACCGGAATGCTGTACCCCAGCAGCACGGATATCCCCATTCGGTACCTTGCCGCTGGAAAGTCCCGCCGGTCCGAGGCCGAGTCAAGGATCTCGGCTGTCTCAGTGAGTGGGGGCGTCAAGACCATTGAGTCAAAATCTTCCCCACAGACTCGAAATCCGTGCGCCAGCTTCTGCACGGTCTCCACCTTGGTGCCGAGCCGGACCTCGATGCCCTCGGCCAAAAGCTCCGGCAAACGCTGGATCCCAGACCGGTACCCGAGCCGTGGAGGGGCGTTCTTTTCCGCCTCGACAGCCCTCACTCGACCGAGCGAGTGCATATAGATCGGTCGGTCTATCACGACCAGTTCGGCCGTGCTGACCTCGTTATAGACCACTGATTCTAAAAGTGAGCCCCGGGGGGTGAAGATCGTTGCGCCAGAGTCAAAGACATAACCCCCGATCGTGAGGGTCTCGCACCTTCCACCGACTTTGAGGGTGGCCTCGAACACGATCGGTTCGTGGCCGAGCGAACGGACGGTCCGCGCAGCACCGAGCCCGGAAACACCGGCCCCGATCACCGCAACCCTCACGCGATGGCCGGCTCCTCTCGACGGGTCAGGAC
>CAZGER010000142.1:0-5792 GCA_964524565.1 uncultured Chthonomonas sp.
GTCGGCGGCACCCAGTCGATGGCGGGATACTGGATGCAGGCAAGGTCCTCGGCGTTCACCCCCGGTGTCCTCGTGCCTCCTCGCACACTGTGGATGCGGACAGGCTGTTGGGTGTGGGCGCTGAGGGCGAGGGCGGTCCGAACGATCGAGCCTCCGCCTTCGCCGTGGGAACCGTTGAGGACGATCAGTTGACCGGCCGTCTGCATAGCACCGCTAGACCTTGAGCTTCCAAATGAGGAACTCGAGCACTTTGATCGAGTACGCCAGGACAACGAGGGTCAGAACGATCAGGATGATCTCGTGATAAGGGATGATCCCGCCCGTCACACCTGTCCTCTGGGCAGCGTCACTCACGGCGCCAGACCCGGTCGGAATGACGGTCCTGTAACCTTCGTCCACCTGGAGCAACCCTGTCCTGATGCCTTCAGCCGCTTGGCTGCGGAAGGCGATGTAGAGGCTGGCAACACCCATCGCGACCAGCGGCAGCAGCAGTTGGTACTTGTGCTTTTGGTGCTCGTTGTAGATGACGCACTGACGGCACCTCTCTGCCTTGGCCGCGGGTGGGAGCGTCCGGTTTTTCGGGATGAAGTTGGCCGAGGCGATGGACTCTTTGGTGATGGTCTTGCCTTCCATCGCGCTCTTGATGACGCTCTCTTCGCACATGCAGCCGACGCGCTCTTTCCAGCAGGTGCGTTTGGCGTGGTAGATCGGGCACCGCTCACGCACGAACTTGCGGCAGTAGGGCAGTTGCCAACACTTGCCGAGAAAGACGTTCCGGATGTCCTTCTCTTCCTTCATGCCCTTGCCGTACTTGAGCTGTTCGGCCCTGGCGCCCTGTGCGGCCCTCTGCCGGACCTTGGCGATCACGTCGGAGATGACCAGGATAAACCCGACTCCGAGCGCCGGGTACCCACAGTTGGAAAGGCTGGTCATGGCGCTGCGCTGAAGCTCGTTGCTGACCTGGACTCCCATCATAGGGACGTACCATGTGCATAAGACCAGGGCAAAGCCAGCAATGAGCATGACCGGCCCAGCGGTCTCTTCCCCCCAGAACAGCCACGCCGCTCCAAGCGCCGCACCGAGCATCCCGATCAGGCCGGCAGCCTTGAAAATTTCCTGCAGCTTGAGGGCGTTCTGGACGGCGGTCGGATCTGCCGAACCTGTCCCAAAAACGTGATAGAGGAGGATCCCGATGCCTAGGACGGCGGCGACGCCGCCGACAGCCAATAGGAACCTGGCGACGGCATCCATGACGGAGACGAGGGCATCATTGACCCCACTCTTCATCCCACCCCCACCTGGATCTCGGTACGCCATTGGTTTGATTGACGACTCGAGTCTAGTTTATCGTTTCACTCTTTCGAGGTATTCGCCCGCACGAGTATCGACCTTCACGATGTCGCCTTGCTTGATATGGAAGGGTACTTGAATCACGGCCCCAGATTCCAGGGTTGCGGGCTTTGTTGCGCCGCCGCCGACCGTGTCGCCTTTGTACGCGGGGTCTGTCAGTGCGATCTCGAGTTCGACGAACTGCTGGACTTCCCAGCCCAGGATCTCGTCGCCGGCCTTCAGGGCCATGACCCCCATCTCTTCTTTCAGGAACTTGGCCCCGTCACCCAGGTCGGATTCCTGGATCGGCACCTGCTCGTAGGTGTCCAGGTCCATGAGCACGAGTTCGTCGCCCTGCCTGTAAAGGTACTGGTAGTTGACTTTCTCGATGAACGCAGGGTCGAACTTCTCACCGCTACGGAAGGTCCGCTCGATCACGTTTCCGGTGCGCAACCGCTTCAGCCGCGTCCGGACGAACGCGCCGCCCTTGCCTGGTTTGACATGCTGAAAATCGAGGATTTGGAAGACCTCTCCGTCGATGTAGAAGCCCATTCCGTTCTTGAAGTCGCTCGTGTCAATGGCCAAAACCGGTTCCCCTGGCCATAGTCTGGCCAGGCCGATGTTACTCGATGCCTGGTCGCCCTCCTAGAACTTGCCCAACGGATTGACGGGCCGCCCGTTGATGCGGACCTCAAAGTGGAGGTGGGGGCCGGTCGAATACCCGGTCGAGCCGACCGCGGCGATCCTCTGTCCCTGCTTGACGAAGGTGCCGCTGGAAACGAACAGCCTGGAGCAGTGACCGTACAGCGTGGAGACCCCGCCACCGTGGTCAATGACGATGGTGTTCCCGTAGCCGTTGATGTAGGCCGAGGTGATCACCTTGCCCGATCCTGCGGCGACGATCGTCGTGCCGCTCGATGCGGCGATGTCGACGCCTGTGTGCATCTTGGTCTTGCCGCTGATGGGGTGCCGCCTTGACCCGAACCGGCTCGTCATCCTTCCTCCGACGGGCCGAATGAACCTGCCGTTGAAGACGGGGACGGAGCCCATGCTCTTGGCCTGGATCGCGGCGATTTGCGCTTCCAGCTTGCGGCTTTCGCGAACCATGTCCTCCAGCTCGTCACTGACGGCGTCCTCTTCGGCCTTGAGAACGTTGTAAACCCGCTTTTTGTCGGCGCGGAACGACTCCATCTGGCTCTTTTGCTGCTCTTGCCTGATGTTGAGCTCAGCGATCTTCGCGACGACCCGGTCGATCTCCTTTTTCTGCGAGAGCACCTCGTCGCGGATCACCTTGACCTCGGAAAAGAGCTCCCGGTCCTTGGCGGCGACCCGCTCGACCAGGGCCTTGCGGGCTGCCATGTCTCCGAAGGAACTGGATTCGCGGACCATCGTAATCGGGGCTGCCGTGCCAGCCGTGTAGATCGCCCGGAGCCTGACCGCCACCTGCTGCTTGACCCTGTCGAGCTGGGCGGTCGATTCCGTGAGCTTTTTGCTGAGGACGGCCTGGTCCCGTTTGCTGGACGCCAACTCGTTCTCGGTCTCTTCGATATTGATGTCGATCGCGTTGATCTTTCGGTCGACGGCGTGGATCTCTTCCTCCATCTTGTCGGAGGCCGCCGCCTTGGTCCGGAGCTTGGCCTGGAGCTGCGCCTTCTTCGACCGGACTTTTTTGAGGGACGACGACAGAGACGCCGCTTTCTTTTTCTCCGACGCCGATTGCCCCTGCGCCGATCCGGCAAAAACACCGGCCAGCAGGGCGACGAGCAGGATCACTGTCGTGGGCTTCATCGCGGTACCTCTTGTAAAGATTGTGGCTCTTTTACGGCCAGATAGGAGCAGGTGAATCCGTACAGTGAACCGACCAGCCCAAGAAGAAAGACTACCTTCCATGCCGGAAAGGGGCCTATTTCGACCAATGGCATGGTCCTGGCCATGAGTGTCCGGACAAGCGAGAACGCCAGCCACAGGACCCCGGTGGCGAGGATCGCCCCGACCAGTCCTTGCACCACCCCCTCGACGAACAAAGGGGTCAGGACGGTGGACTTGGTTGCGCCCACCAGGCGCATGATCCGGATCTCCTTTCTCCGGGCGACCATTGTCAGGCGGATCGTGTTGTAGATCAGCACACCGCCGGTCAGAAGCATGATCGGCCCAAGGACAGCGCCGGTCCAGCGGATCGCGCCCATCAACTGTTCGATCAGGGCCTGTTCCTCACCCATGTACTGGATCCCGTCGGATGGAGAGACCTCTGGGAGCTTCTTGGCAGCCTCGGCCGCTTTGGGCGCCAGCTTGAGGTCAGAAAAGAACACTGTGTAGGTGTCCGGCATGGGGTTTTCGATCTCAAGCCCCTTGGTCAGGTTGGGGTTCTCGCTGACAAAGTCCTCCCAGACCTCCTTTTTTGTCTTGTAGACGACCGATTTGACCCCGGGCAGCTTGCTGAGCTTCTTGCCAAGGGCCTGACTTTCTTCGGGTGAGGCGTCGTCCCGAACGAAGACGTTCATTTCGAACTTGCTCTCGATCGTGGCGGCATAGCCGGCAAGCCCGAGGTAAGAGAACGTGAGTCCTCCGATCAAAAAGAGCGCCATCGCTGCCGTGGTAACCGCCGCAAAGGTCATCAGGTGGTTCCTTCGCAGGCTCACGAACGCCTCAGAAAGCAAAAATTCGAGCTTGTCCACGAACGGGGTCACGGGGTGCTGGTCTCCTCCTGGACCGGTTCTTCATCGTTTCTGTTGGCGGGCTCCTCGGGAGTTTCTTCCTGCTCGGGCACCGGTTCGGCTGATGGTTGGTCGTCCGCCTCGATCCTGCCGGCGGACATCCGAACGACCCTGGTCCCGATCTTTTCCACGACAGCCATGTCGTGGGTCGCGACGATCACCGTTGTGCCACGCTCGTTGAGGCTGCGGAGGATCTCGATGATCTCCTCACTGTGGGCTGGATCCAGGTTGCCGGTCGGTTCGTCGGCAAGCAGGATCGCAGGATCGTTGATAAGGGCCCTGGCGATGGCGACCCTCTGCTGCTCGCCACCGCTCAACTCGTGCGGATAGGCGTTGTTTCGGTGGTTGATGTTGACCTGCTCCAGGATGACCGGGACGATCGCCCGAACTTCCTTCCTCGACCTCCCGACCGCCCTCATGGGGTACGCCACGTTCTCCCAGACTTTTTTGTTGGGCAGGAGCCCAAAATCTTGCGGCACAATGCCGATCCCCCGTCGGAACAGAGGTACCTCGTCCTCGGTCACCTCGGCCAGGTTCTTCCCGGCGACGAACGCTTCTCCGCCGGTGAGCCTGACTTGGCAGGAGAGAACCTTGATGATCGTCGATTTGCCCGACCCCGTTTGCCCGCACAGGAAAACGAACTCACCCTTGGCGACTGAGAGGTTGACCCTTCGGAGGCCGGAAACGTACTCGTTATACGCCACCTCGGCGTTTTTGAGTTGGATGTGAGGGCGTTCGCCGGTCATGCTGGGGGCATCCAAGCCAAGACGATGGTACCCAGTGCCCGGTTCACTGCGCGTCTTGGGACTCGTTGACGATCCTCTCCGCGATCTCTTTCATGGACATCCTGTGCTGCATCGACTGCTGCTGGATCTGGCGGTAGGCGGTGGACTCGTCCGTGCCGAGCTGCGCCATCAAAAGGCCCTTTGCCTTTTCGATCACCTTCCTGGCTTCCAACCGGTCGACCGTCTCAGAGAGCTCCTGGCTGACCTTTTGGGCCGCCTCGAACCTGTGCCGTGCGACCTCGATCGCTGGTGCCAGGTCGTTCGGCTTGAACGGCTTGACCAGGTACCCGAAGACACCCGCCTCTGCCGCCCGCTTGATGAGCTGTTCGTCCGAGTAGGCGGTGAGGAGCACGACCGGCGCCAGACCCATGTCGGTGATCCTGCTCGCGGCGTCGATCCCGTCCATCCCTGGCATCTTGACGTCAAGCAGACAGGCGTCCGGCCTGCACTGTTCCGCCTTCTGGACGGCTTGCAAACCGTCATCCGCCTCGTCAGCGACCTCGAACCCGATTTTCTCGAGCATGTGCCTCAAATCGAGGCGGATGATGGGATCGTCGTCGGCAATGAGGACTCGCATAAGGATGTTCCGGGGTCGGCAACACTGGCGACAGGAGGTTGATCAGGATACCTACGGAGGCGATAAACTGCGGGCATGAACCCAGCCCTTGCCGCCCTGCTGGATCATCCGATCGATTACGCCGGCCTCTTCCCTCCAGCCAAGCTCGCCTTGGTCGATGCCGTCGAGGAGTACACGTCGTTCACCGGCCTGGAAGCAGAGCTCATCGACAAGTTCGTATGCCCCGCCTCCAAGCTTCGGGAGCTGGACAACGAGGTGGGCGAGGTGGGGATCGACGGCGCCATCTGGGTCAGCGTTGTCGGCTCGCCGATCGCCCACGGTCAGACTGCCGCCAAACAGGTTGAGACCGACATGGCCGTTTCTGCAGGCAGGAACATCGAGGGCGCC
>CAZGER010000143.1:0-5689 GCA_964524565.1 uncultured Chthonomonas sp.
GCGTTGCAGTGGACGCACTTGTTGGAGTTGTAGGGCATCGGCTGCTAGCAGGCGGGGCAGGGGACCATCCTCAGGCCGGTGTCGGTCTCGACGATGCCGCCTGTGCGGATGGCGGCGCCGGTGGCCTCGTCCTCCTCATCGGACTCTGGGACGTAGTCTTTGACCATGTCCTCGTGCTGTTTTGGCCCTGCGGCAGCCTCGTCCTGGGCGGAGGGTGGCGGTGCGGCGGCGCTTGTGACAGAGACAAAGGTCGATCCTCCTGTGAGTTGCGCGGCCTTGGTCGCCTGGCCGGTCTCGTTGTAGTAGGCCAGGAGCATCCCGGTGACGGAGTTGTCTCCCTCGTCGAGTTTGTGCGCCCTTTCGAGGTACTGCTCGATCGCGAGCAGGTTGCCGATGTCGCGCATGACCCGGCACCTATCGAGGAGCGAGACCTTGAGGGCGGACCTGGCCTCTGCGTGCTCGATGTCTTGCTTGAGGGCGAGTTCGAAGTGGGGGATGGCGTGTCCGTGGTCTCCGAGCGCTTGGAGGGCGAGGCCGAGGCCGGACTGTGAGTCGGCGTCGTCGGCGCGGATGACGGTGGCCCGTTTGAAAGCCTCTTCGGCCGCTTTGGCGTCGTTGTTCGCCAGTTGGGCCCTGCCGAGCGACCTCCAAGCCTTCCAGTCCTCGCCGTTGGCCTCGATTGCTGCTTTGAGTGCGGGGATGTCGGCTGGTGTGACGCCGATGGTGTCGGCGGCGGAGTGCTCCGTGTGGAAGGAGCCGGTCGCGTGGTGCTCGGGGGCCTCCAGTCCCATCGCCTTGAGCTCTTTCATGATGGCAGCGACCTTTCCTGCCTGGCCGGTCTCATCGTAGTAGGTGAGGAGCTTTTTGGTCGTGTCCATGTTGGCGGGGTCGTACTTGTGGGCCTTTTCCAGGTACTCCTCGACGGCGAGGAGGTTGCCGATCCCCCTCATGTCCTCGCTCCTTGCCAGGGACGATTCGACGATGGCTTTTCTTGCTCCCTGGTGGTGGAGGTCGTACTTGATGGCGGCCTCGAATGCAGAGATGGCGTGGCCGTGGTCTTTGAGCCTTTGGAAGGCCAGGCCGAGGCCGTACTGGTTCTCGGCGTCGTCGGGCCGTATGACGGTGGCCTTTTTGAACGCGTCGAGCGCCAGGGAGTGCTCACCCTGGTCGAGATAGACCTTTCCGACGGCCCTCCACCCCATCCATTTTTGGTCGTTCTGTGCCAGGGCGGACTCTAGGATCCCCCTGGCGTTGGCCAAGTCTCCGGAAGCGTGCGCCGCTTCACCTTCGGCGATGATCTGCTCGACGTCTTGCATGATTGCCCTCGAACTCTATTCTATGCCAGGTAGGTGTCCAAAGGTCGCCAAATGGCAGTGTCAGTTTTGAGAGGTTTGCGGCGTGGTCGGGTTGCCGAAGGTCCCCGTGCCGTGGTGGTCCCTGTGCAGTCCGGTTTGGCGGAAGGTATCATCGCTTTCCGTCTGCCGAGTCCGGCGGGCGCGACAACCTGACCACGAACCAGGTGCGGAGGAGTTTCGCCCGGTCCATTCCCAGCCGTTCTGGCTATCGGACCCGCGCACGGCCACCAAAGCAAACCGGTTCGAGAACGGTGAAAAGCCTATGGCCAAAGAATGTCTCAAGTACAAACAAAAGCTCGCACCCAAGTTCAAGGTGCGTTCTTACACCCGTTGCAGCCAGTGCGGCCGCAGCAAGGGTTACGTCCGTTATTTCGGCCTTTGCCGCATCTGCCTGAGGGAGATGGCCCACCGCGGCCTGCTTCCGGGAGTGACCAAGTCGAGCTGGTAAGGGACTGACATGCACAGCGATCCCATTGCAGACCTGTTGACGCGCATCCGTAACGGACTGAACGCGCACATGCCCCACATCGATTGTCCGATGAGCAAGATCAAGCTGGACATCGTGAAGATCCTTGAGCAGGAAGGTTTCATCAAGGGCCATGAGATCTCGACGGACGGCAAGTTCGCCGCCCTTCGTGTCCATTTGAAGTACGACTCCAAGCGCAAGCCTGTGATCCACACGATCAAGCGCGTGAGCACCCCGGGCCTGCGCGTCTACCGCGCTGCGTCGGAGCTCCGCCCTGTCCGCAGCGGCCTGGCGACGCTGGTGCTGACGACCAGCCAGGGAGTCATGTCGGACCGGGAAGCGCGACGGCGCAAGATCGGCGGGGAGATCCTCTGCCAGGTCCACTAAGGAGAACGAGATGTCACGAATTGGATTGAAACCGATCAAGGTTCCCGACAAGGTCACTGTGTCAGTGGACGGCTCGATCGTCACTGTCGCGGGCCCAAAAGGTGAACTGAAGCAACACATCCACCCTGACCTGACCGTCTCGCAGGAGGACGGCGAGGTGAAGGTGAGCCGCCCGGACAACGAGCGGACGAACCGGTCGCAGCACGGCCTGGCGAGGACCCTGATCAACAACATGATCGTGGGTGTCACGCAGGGCCACGCCAAGACCCTGGAGATCCACGGTGTCGGCTACAGGGCGACGGCGCAGGGGAGCAAGCTGGTCTTGAACGTCGGGTATTCGCACCCGGTCGAGATCGATGCGCCTCAGGGTATCGAGTTTGAGGTCCCCCAGCTGGAGCGCGGCCAACTGCCGACGATCCACGTGCGTGGGATCGACAAAGCCGTCGTCGGACAGATCGCTGCGGACATCCGCAAGACGCGAAAGCCGGATCCTTACAAGGGCAAGGGCGTTCGTTACAAGGGCGAGGTTGTCCGGCTCCGACCTGGCAAGAGGGCAGGTAGCTAAGGGTAAAGAACGATGCCGAACAGAACACGATCAGATAGCAGGGTGATGCGGCACACGCGCATCCGCAAGAACTTGTCTGGCACGTCCGAGCGCCCGAGGCTCGCCGTTTTTCGAAGCCAGAAGCACATTTACGCCCAGGTGATCGACGACACGACCGGTAACACGGTCGCTGCCGCCAGCACCGCCGAGAAATCGCTTAAGGCGACGGACACGGTGGAGGGCGCCAAGGTCGTCGGCAAGGCGCTTGCTGAGCGGGCCAAGGCCAAGGGAGTGAAGACCGTGGTGTTCGACCGCGGCGGTTTTCGGTACCACGGCATGGTGGCCAGTTTGGCCGACGGGGCCCGCGAGGGGGGTCTGGAGTTTTAAGATATGGCACGAGGACCACGAATCGTAGGCCGACGACAGTCGGCAATGAGAAACCAGGAGGGCCCGCAGTACGACGTGCGCGTCATCCGCTCGAACAAGGTTTTCAAGACCCACAAGGGCGGCAAGACCGCGTCCTGGTCGATCTTGGTCGTTGTCGGCGACAACAAGGGCCTTGTCGGGATCGGCATGGGCAAAGCTCGCGGCATCCCTGACGCGATCCGCAAGGGCGAGGAGGCTGCACGCAAGAGCATGTTCCGGGTCCAGTTGATCGGGGAGACGATCCCGCACGAGATCAGGGCCAACCACGGTTCGGCCGAGGTCGTCCTGCGTCCTGCGTCGCCTGGTACCGGCGTCAAAGCCGGGTCTGCCGTCCGGCAGTGCCTGGAGGCGGCGGGTGTCCACAACGTTTTGGCCAAGTGCCTTGGCAGTCGGAACCCGTTGAACCTGGCTCACGCGACGATCAACGCTTTCCGCGCCTTGGAAGCACCGGAGAGCACGGCCAAGCTCCGTGGTGCGGACGTGAACGAGCTGGTTCCCTGGCTGGCCAAGGCCCGTAAGGAGGAGTCTGACCATGCTTAAGGTGACCCTGACCAGGAGCATCATCGGCAACACGCCGAGCAACCGGCGCACGGTGGCAGCCCTGGGTCTGCGCAAGATCGGGCAGTCCAACACCTTTAACGACACGCCAGACGTTCGGGGCATGATCCACAAGGTCAAGCACCTGCTGACGGTGGAGACCATCGAAGGTGGCGAGAAGGTCCGGCGAAGGCAGGGCAAGGCGGCCGCGAACCCGGCACCCAAGGCAGCTCCCAAGGCGGCCAAACCGGCTCCGAAGGCGGAGGCCAAGCCTGCTGAGCCAGCCAAGACCGAGACGAAGGCTGTGAAGAAGCCGGCCGCCAAGAAACCGGCGGCCAAGACGACCAAGAAGAAGGAAGACTGAGCATGAACCTACACGAACTGAAGCCGGCCGAGGGCTCGACCAAGCGCAAGCGAAGGATCGCGCGAGGTATCGGCAGCGGCAAGGGAAAGACCGCGACCCGAGGCACTAAGGGCCAGAAGGCGCGCAGGCAGATCCCTGCCTGGATGGAAGGCGGTCAAACGCCCATCCATCGCAGGCTCCCGGTCAAGAAGGGCTTCCGTAACATCAACCACAAGGAGTACGCGATCGTCAACCTGGACGACCTTGAGAAGCACTTCAAGGCAGGGGACTCGGTCACTCCCAAGGACCTGATCGACAAAGGTGTCATCAGCGAGGTCAAAGACGGGGTGAAGGTCCTGGCGTTCGGTGAGATCTCCAAGAAGCTCAAGGTCACTGCTGCCAAGTTCAGCAAGACCGCGGCTGAGAAGATCGAGAAGGCTGGCGGAGAGGCACTGACCCAGTGAGCCTTGGCGGGTCGCTGGGAGGAAGCGTCGGGGACAAGGGTCTCCGGTACGGGCTGTTCGAGACGTTCCGTCTTGCGTGGGCGGACGACGACCTGCGCCGACGCCTGAGTTTCATCCTCTTGATCTTTGCGATCTACGTGCTGGGCGTGAACGTTCCGGTGCCGATCCCCAACATTGATCCGGAACAGCTGAAGAACCTGCTTGAGGGCAATCCCTACTTTGCCCTGATGAACACTGTCGGTGGCGGTGCGCTCAAACGCGCCTCCATTTTTGCTTTGGGGCTCAACCCCTACATCGTCGCCTCGATCATCCTCCAAGTCATCACGATGGGCTACCCCAAGTGGAAGGAGGAGATGAAGGAGGGTGGCGACTACGCCCGTAGGCAGCAGAACCGTCGCACCAGAATCCTGACCCTCGTCCTGTGCGCTTTCCAGGGCTGGGGCCTGTTGCAGATGATGGGTTCCGCCGTTTCCGGCGTGGACACGCTGCACAGGGTGTGGATCATCACGTTTTGGACGGCCGGTTCGATGTTCCTTTTGTGGCTTGGCGAGCAGGTGAGTGAGAAGGGGATCGGCAACGGCGTGTCCCTGTTGATCTTCACTGGTATCGTCATCGCCCTTCCCAACATTGTCGAGCAGGTGCTGGACAGTGTGCGCCAGGGCTTCACGTCTTGGATCCAGGTCATCGGTATCGCCGCGATCTTCTTCCTGACCACATGGCTCGTCGTGTTGTTCACGGTGGCCCAGCGCAGGATCCCGATCCAGCACATGCGGCGGAACTTTGGCACCAAAGCGATGGGAGGCCAGGTCAGCTACCTGCCGATCGCGGTGGCAATGGCCGGCGTGATCCCGATCATCTTTGCGGTCACGCTCGTGTACCTTCCGCAGCAGATCGGCGCCCAGTTCGCGGGCACGCCGATGGAAGAGACCTTCATCCAGATCATCAAGTTCTCGCCCGATTTTCGGACGTGGCAAGGGCTGATCGGGGTGGCGTTCTACACCGGCCTGATCTTTTTCTTCACGTACTTTTGGACCGCTGTCCAGTACAACGTGGACGACATTGCCGACAACCTCAAGCGCGGTGGTTCCTACATCCAGGGGATCCGGCCGGGCAAGCAGACCCGCGATTATCTGAACGCGGTGATCTCTCGTGTGACGTTCATCGGTG
>CAZGER010000144.1:0-3667 GCA_964524565.1 uncultured Chthonomonas sp.
TTGAGTCCGCGGAGGCTGGAAAGGTCAAGATGGCGGGTGTCGTGACCCAGGTGAGCGTGCGTCCAAGCAGGCGGACGGGCAGCCTGGTGGCCCGATTCTGCCTAGAGGACTTCACCGGTCAGGTGGGCTGCTTTGCGTTTGGGGACACCGTTACCAAGCTTCAGCCGCTGCTGGTGAACGACAAAGTCGTCTTGCTGGACGGAAGGATCAAGTTTGACGAGCGGGACAACTCGGGTGAGCGGGCACCGGAGGTCCAGGTGTACGGCCTGTCGGAGCTTGAGGCGCCCTTGGCCCTCGGAGACGATGAATCGGTGCTGGGGTCGGTGCTGGTGACCGTGACGGCGGCGAAAAAGTCGCAACTCGTGAGGCTGAAGGACCTGGTGGAAGCGAACCCTGGCGACTATCAGGTTGTTTTGAACTTTAAGAACGGTCGGGGGTCACAGCCTGTCGTTCTGTTGAACAGGGTCAAGCCGACCGAAAAGGTGATATCGGGCATCGCTCGGGCATTGGACGACTGCGACGTTGAGATCGTAGACCGGTTCGACCCGTTGGGAGAGTCTGCCCATCCGGTGGGACAGGACGCTGCTCCGGCACGTCTGTATTGAGAGAAACGTATGAATCAAACGAAGTTGCGCGCGTGGGTGCTGTTGGGGGGTCTGGTGCTTTCTGCAAGTGCGCTGGCCGACGATTTTGACAAGCGCTACGCGGACGCCAGCCTGCTGCAGAACAAGAACGTCCAGACTGAACTTGGGATGTCCGAGGGGCTCCGTGCGAAGCTGAACAAGCACGCCGACGCCTTCAACGAGGCGATGGGCGCCCTGCAGACGAAGTACGCCAAGGACGTCGAGGCGGCGCGCAAGGCAGGGGCGAAGCAGCCGCCACCGTTCCCGGCCGAGAAGGCGCAGGCGATCGATGCGACCCTACGCAAGAACGTGATCGGCGAGCTGAGCGAGTCGCAGGTCAAGCGTTTGCGCGAACTGAGCCTGCAGATCGCCGGGTACCAGGCGTTTTTGGACGACGGGGTCGCCAAGCGGTGCGGTCTCAACCAGACCCAGGTGAAGAAGCTCCGGACGGCGTTTGAGGACAACACTAAGAAGCTGGCGTCGCTGCAGCAGATGATCGAGGCGAGGATCCAGGCCAAGTACAAGGACAAGAAGCCCAAGGACGAGGCAGAGGCGAAGAAGCTGAGCGAGGACTACCAGGCGGACATGCAGAAGGAGATCAAGGCGTCTGAGTCCCAGTTCCAAGAGATCCGGAGCGCGTGGATCTACGTGGTCAAGCACACTGTGAACGCAAAACAGCGGAATGTCTTGGAGAGCTTGCAAGGAAAAGCCTTCAAGTGGTAGCGGGTCTGCTTTCACTGGTGGTGCTTGGGCAGTACCACGAGCAGATCGATCCGGCGGAGACATACGGCAAGTCCGCGGCTGAGATCGTGCGGATGGGCCACGATGCTTGGTACGGGTTCTTTGTCGGCAAGGTGGGCGAGTCCACCTACGGCATGTCCCATGCAGAGATGTACTGGGGCTACGCCCTGTACCAGGTACAGACTCCGCAGGTCGCCAAGCTCAAGGGACATCGGGGGCAGGCGATCCGCTCGCTCCGGGCCAAGATGCCAGAGTTCAGGGAGCGCTGCATCGACGTCGGCTACGCGCTCTCTGGTGGCGGGACACTGTGGCACCCTGTCTACTCCGCCCGGCTCGGCGAGTCTGAAGAGGTCGTCCGGGACCTGATGGCGGGGAAGTGGGGCACGCCGCCCGCGACCCAGGCGGACGTTTGGCCGGTCTTCAAGCGGGCCAAGGACCATGTCACAGGCTCAAAGTCTGAGATCGACGATACAAAGCAGTTCACCGGGATCGACGGCGTGTCCGCCCTGCAAAAGCACGGCGACGCAGTGATCTTGTGGCAAGAGTGCCTCAAGGAGATTGCTGCCCTCGAGCCAGGCGAGAGGGGCCGCGTGTTCGCGTTTTTCCGCCAATCGGCCCTTGTCATGCTGCCAGAAGAGTGACGTGGTATCATATCGGTGTTTACCGATATGACGACTGACATCGGCCTGCTTGCCAAGGCGATAGGCGACCCGAACCGACTGCGGATCCTGCACGGACTGTTGCAGGGGCCGTTGTGCGTGTGCGAGGTCGGCGACAGCCTCATGATGGCCCAGAGCACGTTGAGCAGCCACCTCCAGGTCTTGCGCGAGTCCGGACTCGTGGAGGACGACCGATCGGGGAAGTGGGTTGTTTACCGGATCGCCCCGGGCGCGCTAGAGGTTTTGTCACCCCTGCTTCGGGCATTGCCCGAACAGGAGGGGCGGAACCTTGTGCGACGGGACATGCTCCGGCTCCAGCACAGGCTGGACTTGAGGCAAAAAGGGTGCTGCGTCGTCGGATTCGGTGGACTCGACAAACATCTCAAGGAGGTTCATGCAATGAGCGACAAAGAAGCCTGCAAGTGCGGATGCTGCACATGCGACTCATGCCAGTGCGGTTGCTGCTAAGGCAACCCGACGTACCCCTGGTCGGCTGACGAGTCGGCCGGGGATCAAGCCAGGTGTTGCACCCTGGCCTTGTCCCACTTTGAGGGGACGATGCCGTCGGCTACGCGCCTCGAACGGCTGACGTGCCCGAGATGGGCCGCCCTGTTGCCCTGGTGTTTGGCCACTGCCAGGCGTGAGAGGCCGTCGTTGATGTACTCGCCAAACCCGGTGGAGGTCGCGCCGTCCGTCATGGTTGCTGCGTGGGCGAGGAGTTTGTCTGCAGCGTCGAGGTTTCCAGACTCGATGGAAAGGCTCGCTTCAGCCAGAAGCTGGGTGGTCTCGAACCGCCATGTGCCGGCTGGCCCGTGCGCTTTGGCCCTGCGCAGGTCGTCTGCCGCCCGCTCCAGGCGTGCCCCGGCACTCAGCCAAGCCAGGTTGGACGCAACGTGGGCGTACTCGAACCTCTGTTTAGTCGGGCTGATCGCTGCCAGGGCAGAGTCCAGCGTCTTAGCGCCTTGCTCGAACTCACCGTTGTGGAAGAGCGCCAACCCCAGCGCGTGGAGCGAGCGGTTGAGCCACGGCTGCGAGGCATCCCCGTGCCGGTGGATGAACGACCGGACGAGGGCGACAGCCTCTGCGCTCTGGCCCGTTAGGGCCATCGCTGCAGCCTGGTAGACCAGGGCATGGGCGGCGAGTTCGATCTGGCCCTTGCCCTCTGCCTTGACGGTGAGGAGGGCAAACACGCTGACGGTCTTGGGGACGGGGTTGAGGTAGAGGTCGGCGATCGCCTTGTGGAGGACGGCCCAGCCGTAGTCCTGGTCGGAGGGTTGGGCAAGGGCGAGGGCCTGTCCGAGCGAGTGCGAGACCCTTTGCGGGCTGGCCTGCTGGATGAGGTCGCCGATCGCTCGGCAGAGCGTCAAAGCGGACGAGGGGCTGTTGTGGACCGCCCAGTCGAGCGCGATCACGACGGCGGCGGAATCTGTGGCCGAGGCTGTGTCCGTCGTGAAGGGGCGTGTCTTCCACGCAGGGACGCCGAACGCGGCCAGGACCGCCCGCTTGCGTTCGAACCACGGCTCCGGCATTTCTGGGAGCAGCGGAATGGGGAAGTCGGGGCGCTCCTCCTGCCCTTGGCCGAGAGTCTGGACGTCGGGGCAGTCAGCTGACGAGAGGGCCACAAGACAGGTGGCCCTGGAGGTC
>CAZGER010000144.1:3677-5682 GCA_964524565.1 uncultured Chthonomonas sp.
AGAGCCCGGGTTCAGCGAGGCTGTTCTTGAGGGAGGCGATCGCCTGTCGGAGTGAGGTGAGGGCGGCGTCGTGGTCTGCCTGGGGCCAGAGCTCCCTGGCAATGTCGGTGCGGGCCATCGGCTGCCCCTCGTTGAGCAGGAGCATCGCCAGGAGCGCGGAAGCCTTGCGCGACTTGAACCAGACCTTTGTGCCGTCTGGACGCCAGACTTCGAACCCACCGATCAACTTGATTTTCCACACGATGTGAGCCGACAACCCTGATTGTATCAAAAGGACGGCGCGGACTCGAAAGTCCGCGCCAAACAAGCATGGGCGAGCACCCTATCGGCGCTTGCGCCGAACCGTGAACGCGGCGAACCCAGCGAGGACGGCCAGACTGAACGGTTCGGGGACAGAGCTGTAGATGGCGATGTCGCCGACTCCGACGCCATTGACCATGATCGAGCCGTTGTCGGTCCAGGTCGACCCGTCCCACAACAGGCGTCGGATGTCGCCGCCGAAGTGCCGGCCCACATACATCTCTTGCCCGTCTGGGGACAGGGCCACGGAAATGCCGTCCGGGACATTGGCGACGATGGTCGTGGTGAGGTTGCCGAGAGCATCGATGTTGATTTTGTGGATGTTCCCGTTGCCGAAGCTGGCGAGGTAGAAGCTGCCGTTGTGCCACGAGCCGTTGTGCAAGGTGCTAGCCCCTGTGATGGCAATGTCGGTGTATGTCCCGGTGGCGAACGCGTATCGTCGCACGAAGTTGCTCGGCACAGTGGCGTAGGCAAAGTTTCCGTCGGGCGAGAAGAAGACGTCTCGCATGGACAGGCCGGGGAACAGTGTCCCGTTGTTGGTGAAGCCGCCAGCGGTCACGCTAAACGAACTGGCCGGGCCGTTGACGTTCGACACGTAGACGTCCGACGTTCCGGGCCTGAAGTCAATGCCGTGCGCCCCGAACAGGCTGTTGCCGGTGATCGTGCCATTGGCGGTGAGGGTGTCCGCGCCCTGGTCGAAAACGAACCTTGAAACGGAGCTTGCGCTGACATTGGCGTGTCGGTTGGCCACGAACAGCTCGTTGCCAGAGAAGATCAGCCCGGCCGGGTCAGAGAGCTGTCCGGCGGCCAAGCCGGTCTTTGCGACCGCCGCCGCGCCGCTGGACGAAAAGCCATAGTGCTTGACCCCGAGCCACTCGTTTGGGTTAGGGTGAGAGCCTGGCCGGGTCTCTGCGACAAACAGGTCGAACTGCGCGAACGCCGGTGCGGCGACTATGGCAAGTACAGACAGGGCTAAAAAGCGCTTGGTCATATCATCTCTCCTGGGGCGTCAATCGGGCCCACGAAAATGATGGTAGTCCTCGGGTGAGTCTGGCGGGCGTGAATTTGCGTGAACCGGCAGCCAGCGGACCAAACCCTGGTAGAAGTGCTTGTCGCGTTCGAAGGGGCCGGTTCGCCCGGGAGCGGTGGCTCTCCCGGGCGGGACCTGGCGGGGCGGACGGCCCCGGCTCAATAACGGTAGTGGTCGGACTTGTAGGGGCCGTTGACATCGACCCCGATGTAGTCTGCCTGCCGTTGGGACAGCACCGTGAGCTTGGCATCCAGCTTTTGCAGCTGTAGGCGGGCGACCTTCTCATCGAGGACCTTGGGTAGCACGTACACGCCGGGCGCATACTCGCCAGCCTTGGACCAGAGCTCGATCTGGGCCATGACCTGGTTAGCGAACGAGCTGGACATGACGTAGCTTGGGTGCCCGGTGGCACAGCCGAGGTTCACGAGCCTTCCCTTGGCGAGCAGGATGATCCGCTTGCCGTTTGGAAACACGACATGGTCGACCTGAGGCTTGATCTCGTCCCAGGTGCAGTCGGCAAGCGAGGCGACGTTGATCTCGTTATCGAAGTGGCCGATGTTGCACACGATCGCCTGGTCTTTCATTTTGTCTAGATGGGGACGGTCGATGACGTGGTAGTTGCCGGTGGCGGTGACGAAGATGTCCGCCTTGTCGGCCGCATCCTCGATCGTTGTG
>CAZGER010000145.1:0-5682 GCA_964524565.1 uncultured Chthonomonas sp.
CGCTTGAGAACCTTGAGATAGCGGCGGGGAGCATCGAGCTCGACCAGGCCAACCAAAGGATCCGACAGGCCCAAGCCGACCTCCAGCGCGCAAGGTCCGGCTCCGTCGTCGACACCACCAAGCAGCAGCAGTACCAACTCGCCCTCCAAGACCTCAAAGACGCCGAGGCCGGCCTCAAAGACATCCAGGCCCTCGCCGCCCAAAGGACGAGCTCGGCTGCTTCGGTCGAGCAGGTCTCAACCGCCTACGAGGACGCCGTCCGCCAACTCGGAGAAACCAGGGTCGTCGCCCCGATGGACGGCATCGTCACCCACCGGGCCGTCCAGGTCGGCGAGCTCGTCAGCCCCCAAAGCGCCTTCAGCCAGGGAACCACCATCGTCGCCGTCGAAAACCGGTCAGCCATGCTCGTCAAGCTCCAGATCAACGAGATCGACGTCGCAAAGCTCCGGCTCGGGATGGAGGCAGAGATCTCCGTCGACGCCCTGCCAAAAGAGTCTCTCACCGGCGAGGTCAGCAAGATCGCACCGGCCATGATCTCCTCCCAACCAGGACAAATGTCCGCCGACGCCGTCGTCAAGTACGAGGTCGAGGTCCTCCTCCACGAGGTCTCCTCCAAGATCAAGTCCGGGATGTCTGCCAAGTGCACGATGACCGCCGCCTCCGTCAAAGACGTCCTCAGGGTCCCCATCGAATACCTCGGCTCAGACGCCGAAGGCGAGTACATCCAGGTCCGCGACGACACCGTCAAACCCAAAATGGACATGACCACCGGCCGCACGGAACTGACCGGGGGCAAACGGGTCACCGTCAGGTCCGGCGTCCAAAACTCCTCCTACGCCGAGATCAGGGGCCAGGTCAAAGTCGGTGACGAGATCGTCAAGCCCAAGTTCACCGGCCCACAACGAAAGGGCATGATGCAGTTCGGCGGCGGTGAAGACGAAGAAGTCGGCACCGAAGAGGCTGAAAAGAAGAAGGCCGACAGTGAGGCCTCCAACGAGGGCCAGGAACAGAAGGACAAAAAGAAAGAGACTGGATCGTGATCTTCTGGGAAGCCCTCCGCGTCGCCTTCGACATGCTCCGGCTGCACAAGCTCAGGGCTTTCCTCACCATGCTCGGCGTCATCATCGGCGTCATGGCCGTCACCCTCATCAGCATGGTCAGTAACGGGTTCACCCACTACATCACCTACGAGTTCAAGCAACTCGGCTCCGACACCATCATCATCATGTACGACGGGGGCTTTGGCGACCGCCACCAGATGAGGGCCGACATCCAAAGCATGGAAATGTCCGATGTCGGATACCTCATGTCTAGGTGCCAGACCCTCGATAAAGCCTCCGCGACACTCATGCTCGGAAACCAGCTCGTCAGCTACAAAGACAACGAGGTCCGCGACGCAGAGGTCCACGGGGTCGATGAGAACATGTCCGACCTCAACAAGGTCGGAATCGCCCAGGGCAGGCACATCGACAGCAACGACCTCGCCTTCCGCGCCAACGTCTGCGAGATCGGCCAAGAGATCAAAGAAAAGCTCTTCCGCGGCAAAGACCCCATCGGCGAGTTCGTCAACTTCAAGGGCATCACCCTCCAGGTCGTCGGAGTCATGGAAAAGGTCGAGATCATGGGCCAGAGCAACGGCAAAGACGTCTACGTCCCCATCACGACCGCCCAGGACAAGTGGGTCGGCGGGGACTCCATCACCTTCGTCACGACAAGGCCAAAACCTGGCATCTCCGTGGAAAGCGCGATGGAGGACGCATGGCGCGCCCTCATGGTCAAAAGCGGCAACAAGCGCATCTATCGCATCGATTCCCGAGAGTCCATCATGAACGTCTTTGGCAATATCCTCGGGGTCGCAGGGTCCGTCCTGGCCGGCATCGCCGCCCTCTCACTCCTCGTCGGCGGGATCGGCATCATGAACATCATGCTCGTCTCCGTCACAGAGCGCACCAGGGAGATCGGCCTCCGAAAGTCCGTCGGGGCAAAACGGGCCTCGATCATGTGGCAGTTCCTCATCGAAGCCGCCATCCTGTCGGTGATCGGTGGGTTCATCGGCATGGGCATCGCCTTCGCCTTCGGCCAAGGTGTGACCGCCCTCACCGCAATGACCAAGTTCCCGTCCGCCGGTGGCCTCCAGATGATCTTCCCCCTCCAGTCGGCGCTGATCGCGACAGGGTTCTCCGCCATCATCGGCATCGTCTTCGGGTTCTATCCCGCCGCCAGAGCGTCCATGCTCAGCCCGATCGAGGCCCTACGGACAGAGTGATACGGGGAGTGGTTACTCCTCGATCTCCTCAAAGACGATCCTCTGGGTTCCGTCCGGTTGCCGGACATTGATCGACCTTCGCGGTACCGCCTCGTGGTCGTAGGGAAGCCCCATCGCCCTGGCCTCCATCGCCGCCGCGCGTTCAATCTGGGTGCTGCCCACCATCGCGTCCCTGACAGTCTGTGAACCGTACCGGAAGGCGCGCCTGCCGTACGCCAGCCGTTTGTCGTACCGGGCGTGGAGCGCTGCCCCCAGGTTGACAAAGGCGTTGGTGGGGTGCGCGTCCGCCACCGCCTCGATCAGGGTGTGCCCCCGCGCAAGCCCCTCCTCCCCGTCCTCGCCAGAGTTGATGTACCAAAGCCCGGCGGCGTAGTCCAACACCTCGTCCGCACTCAGGCCCTGCGCGACCAGCTCCGCCCCGGTCTTGGAGAGCCCCGCATGCCCGCTTGAGATCGAGCGCGCGCGCATGGATTGCCCAATGGACGCCAGGCCAACGGGGTCGTTGAAGTGCCTGGAAACCTCCCGTTGCCAGAAGACGCCTTCCATTCTGCCCGGTACGACCTCGCTGTTGCCGTTAGCCAATACTTGCCCAAAGGCCGACCGAGCAGCGGACCATCTCCCAAGTTTCGCCTGAAGGATCGCAATGCGGACACGCATGGACTGCTCGTTGGGGCTACGGAACGGGAAATTTCCCAAAGCAGCCAAGAACTCTTGGCAGCTCCGCAATTCTGCTTCTTTGTCGCCAGCGTACTCTGCTTGGAAAATAGCTTCGCTGTAATACCGGATCACTGCGCTTTGATCCACTGAAGCCTGGGAAAACTCCTTCGAGGACGCACCCGGCAAACTCGCCTCCCGTCGATCTTGAGACGGGTCAGCCGCGGTCCCCGAAACCGCACAGCCGTACAAGAGTGTCGATACTAATGGAACCAAGAGTGCGCGCACTCCCGAAAGGCAGGACTGCCAGCGGGACTCAGCTTCGCGTTTCTGCCCAGATAGGATGCGTTTCAGTGTCATTGTATTCGGTTGCATAGACGTTTCCTAGCGGAACGAAAAAGTACGGAGAATTCCCTAGCGAGTCCCAGTTCCAGTACACGTATGCCAATGGCGTGAACCGTGAATCATCGCCAGGGGGCTTGTAGAGCACGAAGTTTCTGTACTCGTCGGCTACCGCATAGCTCGACCCGGGACCATGAAGGACGGGCCATGAAGGGTTGTCGTACGCAAAGTCAATGTTGTGGGAGTGGGCTGGGAGCGGCCCCCTATAGGGGAATGGCCCATCGTGTTTATAAGTCAAGAAGAACCAGTTAGGCACTATGGGCAAGCCGTTCATATACCTCTCCAACTGGCACAACTGTGACCAAACAAACGAGCCGCTGTCCGGACCTAGGCGAAACCAGTCCTGTGATTCAACGTATGCCCCGATCGAGATCCCAGACTCACCAGGAGCGTCAGACTCGACAGTCAGCCCGTTCGGGCCAGCCCTGACGCCTACAGTCACCGGCCACGGAACAAACCAGTTGACAGGACCGGCCGTCGGCAGCATCGCGTAGAACGGACGGAAGTTCTTCACCTTGGCCTTGCCGCTCAGCGTGCCCAGGCTGCCCTCCGCGCACGTCGCGTTCACGTCGCACGCAATGTCCATCACGACCGCATTCAACCCTTGGCCAAGCTCGGCAGGCCCGCGCCAGTACCAATAAGGGCTCGCCTGCTGCCAATGGCCCGCCGTCGGCAAAGTCACCACCCCGGAAGGCGGCGTCACGTCAAAGTCCAAGAACGTGTTCCCAGGCACGTCCCATACGTGCCCCGAAAGTTCGATGTCCCCGCCGTGCGAAAACTCCGGGTAGTGCTGCACACCCGTCACGCCCTGCAACTCAAGCACCCCCGAGCACCTCTGGCCCTGCAGGATGCAGTCTTCGTTGCTGTGCCGCGTCGTCCCGGAAAGCGTCAATTCCAAAGGCAGGATCTGCACGCTCACCTCCGAACGGGACCCGCTGTACGAAAGGTGGTCGCCCCCGTAAGGCAACGTCGGGCCGTTGTCGGAGGTCGTCTGACCCCCCTCGATCGACACACAGACGGACCCGCTGGCCAAAGCCAGTATCGAACACGCTGAAAGAAAAAGGCAAAACGGAAATCGAAACCTGTGCACTTCGCCCACGCCCACTGTATATGTACACCAGACCCGCCGCGCAAAAAAAACTGGGACGAAAGTCCCAGTTCCTATTGTACCGTGTGCCTCAGTCTCGGTGAAAGCCCAACCTAACCGGTTGACTTGCGGCCAACTGTCTCAGTCGATCCGGACGAGCTCGTACGCTTCGACCATGTCGCCCTCGGCGAAGTCTTCCCAACCCTCGAACTTGATGCCGCAGTCCTGGCCCGCCGTGATCTCCCGAGCGTCCTGCTTGACGTTCCTCAGCGAGTCCAGCTCGCCCTCAAAAACGATCTCGTCGCCCCGCTTGACCCGCACCCTGTCGTTCCGGAAGATCTTCCCGTCCAAAACGTGGCAACCTGCCACTTTGCCAGCCTTGCTCAGCTTGAACACTGCCCGGATCTCCACCGTCGCGTGGTAGTCCTCCTCAAACTTGGGCTCCAGCATGCCCTTGACAGCCGCCTCGATGTCCTCGATCAGCTCGTAAATGATCGTGTAGGTCCGAATCTCGACCTTCTGGCGCTCGGCCTCGGTCTTCGCCTTTGGCTCCGGCTTGACGTTGAACCCGACGCAGATCGCGTCCGAGGCCACCGCCAGGTTCACATCGCTCTCAGTGACCGTGCCGACCCCTGCGTGCAGGATCCTCACGTTCACCTCGTCGTTCTCAATCTTGTTGATCAGGCCCCGGACAGCCTCCACAGAACCCTGCACGTCCGCCTTGATGATCAGGTTCAGGTCCTTCGTGTCGTCCTCTTCCAGGTGCCGCCGCAGGTCCCTCAAAGTCACTTTGCGCTTCGGTGAGAAAAGCTCCTTGGCCCGGATCTCCTGCTGGCGCGCACCCGCCGTGTCCCTGGCCTCACGCTCGTCCTTCGTGACTGTCACTGTGTCGCCCGCCATCGGTACGTCGCTCAGCCCCAAAATCTCGACAGGCGCAGAAGGACCGGCTTCCTTGATCCGCTCGCCCGTGTAGTCGACCATCGCCTTCACCTTGCCGTAGGTCGTCCCGGCCAGGACCACGTCCCCCACCTTCAACGTGCCTTCCTCCACCAAGACCGTGGCGACAGGCCCTCGACCCTTCTCAAGCTGCGCCTCGATGACAACGCCCTTGAACGACCCGCGCGGGTCCGCCTTCAGGTCCATCACGTCCGCCTGAAGCAGGATCATCTCCAAAAGCTGCGGGACGCCCTCGCCCGTGTGGGCAGAAACCGGGCAGACGATCACCTGTCCACCAAACGATTCCGGAATCAGCTCGTGCTGAGGCAAAGCCTGC
>CAZGER010000146.1:0-5657 GCA_964524565.1 uncultured Chthonomonas sp.
GGCCGACGTGGAGTTCGTCGGCCAAGTCAGCTTCGTGGAAGAACCGACCCTCGCAGCCGGCTAGACCAGCCTAAAGTGGTTCCGGAGCGTCGTTCGCTCCGTCACAACCCTGGTGTCCGTCTCCTCCAGCAAGGCCGCCGTCGCCCTGCCCAGCCAGACCTCGCCCCTCGGCACCTTCTCAAAATACGCCTTCGCCGACTTCGGAAGCCCGCCCGTCGGCTCCCCGACAAACGTCGTGATGAGGGCCCGCACAGCGTTGCTCCCCTCCTTCAGCCGCTTGGCGATCCTGTCCGTCACCAGTGGGTTCGGCGCGATCACATACGCCTGGCCCCGACCCATCGGATGGATCGGAAGCCCCTCGCAAGCCAAAGCGAGCGCCCCCGCGTGGACCGGAGCCACCACCAGCGCCGTCACCGTCGGACACGAAAACCCCACATGGTCCGATGCAACGACCGCGCTCGCAACCGCCGCCAAACCAACCGCCTTTGCCTGCGCGCCACCCTGACCAGACACCTCCCCGTGCTCGTCCACCCAAACACGGACCCGTGACTGGACAGTCGGATAGTCGCTCAGCGCAAGGTCGGCCAGCCGAAGCGTCCCGACCGCAAGCTCAAACCGCCCGTCCGACCACTGGTGGGTCGCCAACGAAAGCGCCACGTCGACAAAGTGCGCCCCGAACTGCCCCCCAAGCTCGATCACCCTCGGGCAACCTGAACCAGGCGCAAAACGCCCGTGGTACAGACCCAAAGCGCTCGAACAGGAATCCAGCCATGTCGCCTGGACCCTCGCCACCGCCGTCGACCGGACCGCGACCATGAACTGCCTCACGTCGCACCAGCACGACCCCTCGACCAAAGCGATCCAGCCCCGCCCAGAAAGCAACGGCGACCGCTCCACCCCCATTCCCGCAACCATCTGCTTGAGCTGGTACAGAGCGACCGAAAGCCGGTTACCGCTCAACGCCGGGTCGCCCGGCCACAGCCACCTCTGAAGGTCGGCCCGCGAAACCTCTCCTCCCAAACTCGCCAGCAAGACCAAAAGGTCCCTGGCCTTGGAAGTCTCGAACGAAGAAAACTCTCTGCCGTTGTACGACAAAGAGACGCGGCCGAACAGCCGCACTCTCAGCTTGTTATTCAATTGTTTCCCCTTGTTGGCGGACAAGTCCGCAGACATAGTATGCACTGTCCCTAGACATATGTCAAGGTGTCTGGAGTCATCCTATGGTCACACCCGCACCAGGACTCCGGCACCAAACCAGCGGCCGGTTCGTAATATCATTGACAGGAGCCACTCCCATGCCTCGCCATACCAGTCTCGTGCCAACAATCGCCTTCGCGCTTGCCGCCGCCGCGCCCTTCATGCTCGGCCTCGCCCCGCAAGACACATACACCCTCCGCCTCAACCCAGGCGAGGCCACCTACAAGCAGAACATTGTCCAAAAGTCCACCCAGGTCATCTCGGGAATGGCAGACATGACAATGACCCTCAGCACGACCCTCGGACAAACCGTCAAGTTCGCCAAGGCTGACAAGTCCACCAGCATCACCGTCACCACCGAGGACGTCAAGGTCGACACCGACACCGGAATGGACGGTATGGATCCCGAGACCATCGCCAGCCAACTCAAATCAATGGTCGTCAAGATCACCGCCGATGCCCGCGGAAAGGTCGAAAAGACCGTCACAGAAGGCGCGTCAGCCGAGGCTTTAGGAACCCAAGCCTTCGAGAACGCCCTCAAGACTGGCTGGAACGGCATCGCCCTCCCAGAAAACCCCGTCAGCGTCGGCAGCAAGTGGAACGACCAGGTAGACCTCTCCAAACTGGAAGCCCCCGGCGCCGCCAACATCAAAATCACCTCCGGAACCCTCGACTTTGCCCATGAGCTCGTCGCCGTCGAAGAGGTCGATGGCATCAAGTGCGCCAAGATCCACGTCGTCGTCTCCGGAACCATCAAAGGAGAGGTCGATGCCGGCATCCCGATGGAAGCCACGATCACCGTCAACAGCCCAACCGACTACTGGATCGACCTCGCCACCGGCGTCCACACCAAGGTCGTGTCCAACGGCAAGTTCTCCATCGACCTCGGAATGGTCCAGGTCGCCGTGGAACAGACAACCTCCATCACGAACAAAAAGGGCGCCTGACCCGATCCACAGCCCGCGCCGCCCCGAGCGGCGCGGGCTAAACTGTTCCCGCCATGCCAGTCGAATCCAGATCGTACGACCCTGCGGTACGTGAACGTGTCTTCGACTACCTGCGCCCACCCTCCGACACCCCCCTCCCCCTCCTCATGTTCCTCCACGGCGGAGGCTGGATCAGCGGCGACCCCTCCATGTACGCCGAAGAGGTCGAGTGGTTCTCCCAGCAAGGCTTTGCCTGCGCCTCCGTCGCCTACCGCCTGGCCCCCCTCCACAACTTCCCGACCCCCGTCTCCGACGTCCTCGCCTTCGTCGCCTACGCCAGAAAGAACGCCGCCGAACTCGGCATCGACCCAGATAGGATCGTCGCGATGGGCAACTCCGCCGGAGGACACCTTGCTTGCATGGCTGGCCTGTGTACCACCGACCCAGCGACAAACGAACCCTGCCAGCCAGTCGCCGGAGTCGTCGCCGTCTGCCCGATCACCGACGTCCGTGACCCCGCCACCACCCACTTCCCCATCGCCATGTCGTTCCTCGAACAGTTCCTCGGCTGCTCCAGCCAGGAATGCCCCGAAAAGTGGGACCTCGCTAGCCCCGTCCGCCATGTGACGCCGACAGGGGCGCGGTTCCTCCTCATCCACGGCACCGAGGACGAGATCGTCCCCAACCGACAGTCCCACCTCCTCGCCGAGACCCTGGCCGCCAACGGCGTCCCCCACGAGGTCGTCGACCTCCCCGGCGAGTACCACGGCTTCTCCCTACCGGCCTGGGACACGATCCGGCAACGCGCCGCAGCCTTCGCAGGTGCCCTGTGACCTACATCGCCGACCTCAGGAGCGACACCGTCACAACCCCCACAAAGGCCATGTGGCAAGCCATGATGGACGCACCGGTCGGCGACGATGTCCTCGGCGACGATCCGACCGTCCACAAGCTCGAAGCCCTGGCCGCCGAGACCGTCGGCATGGAGGCGGCCGTCTTTGTCCCCTCCGGAACGATGGGCAACCAGATCGCCATTGCCGCCCACACCCGGCCCGGCGACTCCATCCTCGTCGAAGACGAGGCCCACGTCCTCTACTACGAGGTCGGCGCACCCGCAGTCCTCAACGGACTCATCGTCCGCAGCCTCAGGAGCGAACAAGGCATCGTCAGCCCTGCCGAGGTCCGTTCCCGCTACCTCGCAAAGTCCCTTCACACTCCCGGCACGACCCTCTTGTGCCTGGAGAACACCCACAACCGCGAAGGCGGCACGATCACCCCCGTCAAGCAGCACGCCGACCTGATGCAGGCCGCCCTCGACCTCGGCATCAAGATCCACCTCGACGGCGCAAGGGTCTTCAACGCGTCCGTCGCACTGGGTGTCGATGTCCGCGAGATCACCACCAAGGTCGATTCCGTCAGCTTCTGCCTCAGCAAAGGGCTCGGCGCCCCCGTCGGCTCGGTCCTGTGCGGCACCGCCGCCCATATCGAAGAGGCCAGGGTCTGGCGCAAGCGCCTAGGCGGAGGAATGAGGCAGGCCGGACTCCTCGCCGCCGCCGGGATCTACGCCCTCGAAAACAACATCGGGCTCCTCGCCGCCGACCACCGACGCGCCAAGTTCTTCGCCGACAGTCTCATCGGCTCGCCAGGA
The DNA here is from genome assembly GCA_964524565.1 of uncultured Chthonomonas sp. Lineage (GTDB taxonomy): Bacteria > Armatimonadota > Fimbriimonadia > Fimbriimonadales > Fimbriimonadaceae > UphvI-Ar2. The sequence goes on from CAZGER010000146.1 coordinate 3,772, forward strand.
CTCACCCCCGTCGCCCCCCAGACCAACATCGTCATGGTCGACACCACCAGCCCGGCCGATACCCTCGCCCAAGCCCTCGAAGATGCTGGCATCGGCGCTTTCGCCGTCGGCCCCAACCGACTCAGGTTCGTCTTCCACCACCAAGTCACAGACCTGGCAACCGAGGCAGCTATCGAGGCCGCCCGCAGGATCGTCTCCTAAAGCAAGACACCCTGGCCCAGAGTCACGTCCCTGAGCTTGTTGTACGTGATCTCAGCCAGCCGCTCCAAGTTCACCACGTCCTCTTTGTTGTACTCGGTCAAAATTCTCAGCGCGTCGCCGTCTCCACGAAGGTGCCTCTGCCAAAGGTAGATTGCGTCCCGACCGTCCAGCCCGTCCGTCTCCCCCGACCGCGCGATCCCGAACTGCCGCTCGATCTTCTTCAAACCGCCGCGCACCCCCACCCGCTTCAAAGCAAAGCACAGGTCCATATGGATCTGGTCGAACGGTGCCTGCGGGAAAGCTTTCTTCAGCATCGGAACATCAAAGCCCAGCCCGAAAAACGTCACGATCATCCCAGCCTGGCTCATCTTGTCCGGAAAGTCCGCCAAATCCTCGCCCTTCGTCAGCGCGACGAACTCCGACCCGTCGTACAGCCCGATCATCGTCACCGAGTCCCCGGCCGGCCCCCCGTCCGTCTCGATGTCCAGGTACAAGACCCGGTCCCGAAACTCCGGCCACGCCCGCCAAGCCTCCCGAGACCCCAATAGCCTCTCAAAATACTGGTGGTTGCCCGCGTTCAGAGCCGCGACCGAGGCCTCGATCGCCTCAACGACCTGGTCCACGTCTGCCGATCCGACAGAGTAACACGAAGGGTCGGCAAGGAACGTCCCCCAGTCGGAGCAACCCTGCTCCCACAGGCTGCGCTCTGTGTGCGCGCCTAGGCCAGGAACGTGCGAGAATGTCCGGGTGAGCAAGGATCCAGTTTAGCCGCCAACGGCGACGCCACCCTGCTTCCCTTGCCCCTTCACGGTCGGGTTTGCACCGTAGTACACCCGTGGGTTGGGCACGGTGATCAACGTCGTGTTCGGCAAGTACTCAAACTGCTCCGGGTTGTCGTACCAGTACCGACCAGTGTCCATGTTCTTGTCGAACTCGCCCGATCCGCGCAAAACGCCGTACCCGTACCAAGTCATGTCCAGACCTGTGCCAAAAAACTGGAGCCCGCGCCACTTTCCGGTGATCTCCACGACGCCCTCGCCCGTGTACGCCACCCTGTCGTGACCCTCGTACTCCTTGCGCGCCTTACCGCTGGTGAATACGATCGTTCCAGCCTTCTTGCTGTCCTTCAGGTCCGTCAGCCGGTTGACCATGACCGTCCCGCGGAACTTCATCGTCACCTTCCCCTCACCGTCCAAAATCTTGTAGTTACAAATGTTCGACCGCATGTGGAACGTGCCGTAAGCCTTGTCCTTCGGAGGGGTCACCCCAGGGGCGGGGGCAGGCTGGGCGACCAACAACCCGACCACAGTCAGGGCCACCACCGGCCCGATACCGACCTTCAACATGCGCGCCAATTTCATAACAGTCTGGACCGACAGTTTAGCCGATACGCACAACCGCGCACTGGCCGAAACAACCTAACGCCGACCAAGCCAAGATCGTTCCAAGAGCCAAGGTAACCTAAACGACATATGGCCGAGCCGATTTTCGTCGGGAAGTCCGACCAACCCGTCCACCTGCTCCCAGAGCTGTCAAACCGCCACGGACTCATCGCCGGGGCGACAGGCACCGGCAAGACTGTCACCCTCCAGATCCTCGCCGAGGCCTTCAGCAACATGGGAGTGCCCGTCTTCATGGCCGACGTCAAAGGCGACCTCTCAGGCATCAGCCAGACAGGGGGCGGA
>CAZGER010000147.1:0-5590 GCA_964524565.1 uncultured Chthonomonas sp.
TCGATCAGGGCAAGGCTCGGCAAGACGCCCAGCCGACGGATGCTCTCGGACATCGCCCTCAGGGTCGCACGAAGGATGTTCAACCGGTCGATCTCAGAAACCGGCACCACGACGACCGCACAGTCGGCGCTTGCGGTGATCCTCGCGCACAGCGCCTCGCGCCTGGCGGCCGTCAGGCGCTTGGAGTCGTCGATCCCCTGGGTGTCGAACCCTGCCGGCAACAGGACAGCCGCGACAACCAGGGGCCCGGCGATCGGCCCGCGCCCTGCCTCGTCCACACCGGCCACATCTGCATCGAAAGGCAGTCGCACCAATATGTTATGACCGATCTCTGGCCGCGTTTGCCTTCTCTGGTCCAATATGGAGGCATGGAACTTGGTTTGGGCGGGCGTGTCGCGATGGTCGCGGCAGGCACGATGGGCATCGGCCTTGCGACTGCACAGGCGTTGGCCGAGGCCGGCTGCACCGTGGCGGTCTGCGGCAGGGACAAGGGAAGGTTCAATGAGGCTCTCTCGCAGATCGGTGGCGTCGCTCGGGCCGATGTTTGCGACGTCTCCAGCGCGGAGAGCATCGAACGATGGGTCGCCACGGTCCAAGACGCCTACGGCACCGTCGACATCCTGGTCACGAACACCGGCGGACCGCCCGCCGGCATGTGGCCCGAACTGACGGACGAGATGTGGCAGTCGGGGTTCGACGCCACCCTGATGAACATCGTCCGAATGGTCAGGTTGGTCTCACCCGGAATGCGGAAACAAGGTTGGGGCCGGATCGTCCATGTGACCAGCCTTGTCGCCGTGCAGCCGTCCGAAATTTTGGCGATTTCTTCCACCTTACGGTCAGGAATTAGGGCACTGACGAGGCTCCAGTCTGACAACCTTGCGCCTCACGGGGTCACGGTCAACGGGGTCCTGCCAGGCCACACCTTGACAGACCGTCAACGCCACCTCGCCGGGATCCGCGCCGACCGTGAAGGGACCTCGGTGGACGAGGCGCTGGAAGCGCAGGGCCGGTCTGTCCCGGTCGGTAGGCTCGCAGACCCGCGCGAGATCGGTGACGCGGTCGCCTTCCTCTGCTCCCAAAGGGCGTCCTACATCACTGGTGTCAGCCTGGTCGTCGATGGCGGCCTGGTGCGAGGCCTCGGCTAGCCTTCCAGCATCGAGTTGATCCTGGCCGCCAGACGGTCGTACTCCGGCGCGCTTCCTGCGGCAAATGGCAAGGCGTGGTACAGGGCCTCTCTCGCGGCCGCCCTTTCACCCGACTCCACGAGCATGTCTGCCACAGACTCGTAGACCTGTGCAGCATGGAGCGTGACCGTCCTTGCGTTCTCACTGGCTTCCGAGGCTCCGACGTAGGCGTTGTCTGCCTGAGACCACAGTTCCCTCCGCTCGAACGGGTTGGTCGCGCTCGCGCCCTCGTGCACCAATTGGTCAGCCTCAGCGACCATCGCCGAAACGTCCCGGGCCGCCGGGGGCTGCGGTTCGCTCCGGGCCTCCGGACTGCTTCTCGGGGCCGTGGCCCCTGTCACTGGCCCTTCTTCGCCCACACCGGCCCCGACCGGGCCTTCGTTGCCCCGTCCACCATTTGGTGATCCAGCGACACGGGTCTCCGACGGACGACTGTTCGAGGCACCGCCCGTTCCACGGCTCGCAGAGGACAGCCCGACCACGATCGCCACCCCTAAAAGCCCGAGGAGCAACATCACCAGGACCACGCGCTTGAGCGCATGGACGGTCTCGGGAGAAACAAAGGCCGGACGGGGAGGGGGCGGGTAGTAGACCGGGATCTGCGCCGGGTTCATGACCGACGGCAGCGAATAGGGCTGGCCGTACACGTTGTGGGTGGACATCCCCGGGCTGTAAGGCGCGTACACGATACCCTGCTGGGCCTGGTGGTGGGCCTGGTACTGCGACGCTCCCCCTGCGCTGTAAGGCACCACGCCAGGCGGGTACTGGTTGTTGATCGGGCTCGCCAGGACCGGCGGTGCGTAAGGGTTGACCAAGCCCGCCGGGGGGGTTCCCCAACCGTGGGCCGACGACTGCGGAGACACAGGGTCTAGAACCTGGGCTGAGAGGTTATTCTTGGCCGTCCTGAGGTCGGCGATCATCGCATCGGCCGAGGCATAGCGCAAAGCAGGGCTCTTGTCCAGTGCCTTTTGGATGACCGACCAAAGCGTGTGCGATGCCTGGGGCGGTTGGTTCGGCTCCTGGTTCATGATCGCGTAGGTGATCGCGACCACAGAGTCCCCAGAGAACGGTTTCTGGCCAGAAAGCATCTCAAAGAGCACGGTCCCCATCGAAAAGATGTCGCTGCGGGCGTCGATCTCCTTGCCGTGGATCTGTTCGGGCGACATGTAGCTCGGCGTGCCGAACACCTGTCCGTCCATCGTGATGTTGGGCTCGAAAGTCAACCGTGCTATGCCAAAGTCCGTCAGCTTGATCGCGCCGTTCTCCAGTATCTGGATGTTCTCCGGTTTGACGTCCCGATGGACCACGCCGTGCTTGTGGGCGAACGCGAGCGCCTTCAAAACCTCGATCGCTGTGTCGATAGCCTCGGCCGGGTCCAAGAATCCGTTCTGTTCGAGTTCCTTGCGCAACGTGTGCCCGTCCAGAAACTCCATCGCCAGGTAGTAACGGCCGTCCTCGACATCCACGTCGTAGACCGTCACGATGTTGGGATGGACCAGCGAGCCAGCCGCCTTGGCCTCGCGCTGAAATCGTCGGACGCGGTCCTGTTTCTGGGTGTCCGTCGAGCCGCCAGGGACGGAGAGCTCCTTCACCGCCACGCGCCGGTTCATCACGGGATCGTAGCCCTCGTAGACAATGTCGTTCGACCGGGCGATCTCGCGGATGATCTGGTACTTGCCCAGGGTGTCCGGCTTGCTCTGACTCATCGGTTGCGCTTTCGTTACTGATTATCGGGACGTTCTATGAGTTTGGACGATGTCCCTTTGAGAATGTACGTATGGAGCGGCCCTGGTCGTTCACACTTTGGCCCCGAACCCGGACCAGGGTCCAGTAGACTCGATCGATGCCGAGCCCGAGCAAGCGCCTCGAAAAAATCCCCCCCTACCTGTTCGCGGAGATCGCCCGGGTCAAGCGCGAGGCGATCGCTCGGGGAGCGGACATCATCGACCTTGGCATCGGCGACCCGGACATCCCGACGCCGGCGCCCATCGTCGACGCCCTGGCCAGCGCAGCCCACGACCCCGAGACCCACCGGTACGACGAGAGCGCCAGGGGCTACCTGCCGTTCCTGGACTCCGCCAGCAGGTGGTACGAGCGCACCTTTGGGGTCAAAACAAACCCCGAGACAGACATCTGCCAGGTCATCGGCTCCAAAGAGGGCCTGGCCCACCTTGCCTGGGCCTACGTCGACCCGGGCGATTTCTCCATAACCCCCGACCCGGGATACCCTGTCTACAAAGTCAACACCCTGATGGCCGGTGGCGAGGTCCACGAGACCCCTCTGACCGAGGAGAACGCCTTCCTCCCGGACCTGTCCGCGATCCCGACCGACGTGGCAAGGAAGGCGAAGCTGTTCTATGTCTGCTACCCCAGCAACCCGACTGCCGCGGTCGCCACGGCTGCCTTCTACCAAGACCTGGTGCGGTTCTGCCGCGACCACGACATCCTCATCGTCAATGACATGGCGTACGCAACCGTCACGTTCGACGGCCACGTCAACCCGACCGTCCTCCAGCAACCTGGCGGCTTCGATCAGGCGATCGAGTTCCACTCCCTCAGCAAGATGTTCAACATGACGGGTTGGAGGCTCGGCTTCGCCCTGGGCAACCCGGAGGCGGTCGCCACGCTTCAGCGGCTTAAGAGCAACATCGATAGCAAGCAGTTCGCGGCTGTCTCGATGGCGGGAGCGCTCGCCCTGGACGAGGTGGACAACTCAGCCACGATGGAAACCTACCAAAAGAGGCGTGATCTGCTCGTAGACGGGCTCCGGGAAGCCGGCTGGGACATCGCCAAGCCCAAGGCGACCTTGTTCGTCTGGGCGAGGGTCCCCCGGGCCGACATGACCAGCGCCGAGTTTTGCACCGCCCTGATCGAGCGGGCCAACGTCGTCACCATCCCTGGCTCAGGGTCTGGCCCCTCCGGAGAGGGGTACGTCAGGATGTCTCTCACTTTGCCGGGCGACAGGCAGGGTGAGCGGTTCGTCGAGGCGGTCCGAAGAATCAAAGAGTCTGGGCTCATTCAAACGCCCAAAACCGTCTCGTAAGTCATGGACCGGTACGAGGCCGCCATAGCGGCGATCTACGCTTTAAGGTCCAACAAGTGGCGACACGGCCTGGACCGCATGGAGGAGCTTGCCTCGCGCCTGGGAGTCGCCAAGGGCGGAACCCCAAGCTACGTCCACGTCACTGGCACCAATGGCAAGGGCTCCACGACCACGTTCGTCCAAGCCGTCCTGACAGCGGCCGGACACCAGACCGGCGGATACTTCAGCCCCTACGTCTTCGACCTTCGTGAGCGGATCCAGCTCAACGGCTGCATGGTTCCCGTCCTGGATTTTTGCGACCACGCCGAGGCGGTCATCAAGGTCTGCGGCGAGCTTACCGAGACCAGCTTCGGAGCGGTCTCTGAGTTCGAGGCCAAGACCGCAATGGGCTTTAGGTTCTGGAACGAAAGGTCGTGCCGGTTCGTGGCACTGGAAGCGGGTCTCGGGGGCCCGCTGGACTCCACGAACATCGTCGATCCGGCCGTCTCCGTCATCACCTCGGTCGGGCTGGACCACGTCGGCGTGCTCGGTTCGACCGTCGAAGAGATCGCCCAGCAAAAGGCCGGGATCATCAAACCTGGCAGACCGGTCGTGACAGGCAGGCTGGGAAAGGTCGCGGCGGAGACGGTCGCCGCCAAGGCCCAAGAGACAGGCTCGGAGTTGTTCCGCCTCGGCGAGGAGTTCGACTGGATGCTGGCCGACCACGACGAGTGGGTGTTCCGGCTTGGCGAGACAGAAACGATCCTCCCACGACCCACCATGCGTGGGCAGATCCAGTTGGACAACGCGAGTATCGCCCTGGCAGCCTGCCGCTTGGCCGACCCAGACTTGCAGATTCCTGCCATCGAGACCGGAATCCGGCAGGCTGTGGTCCCCGGACGTTTCCAGATCGCCCGGACCCGCGGTCAAGCGTGGGTCCTGGACGGCGCCCACAACGTGGACTCGGCCAGGAACCTGGCGATCGAGCTGGAGCGCGAATACCCGGACCAAAGACACGACTTGATCTATGGCGCACTGGAAGGACACGACTACCGCGCCGTGCTGCAGGAACTCGCCGGGAGCATCAAGACCCTCCACGTCGTTGCAATGGCCTGGCACCGCTCCCTACCTGCCGATGAGATCGCGCAGACAGCCAGGGAGATGGGGATCGAGGCAATCACCCACGGATCGTGCGAGGAGGCGGTCCACTTTGCCTCCGGGGACACCGTCGTCGTCACCGGCTCGTTCTACCTACTGGCAGATGTCGTCCGGGCGGGCGGACTCGACGTGCAGGGAGTGCCTGAACTTGGACCGAACGGACCAAACTCCAGCCAGACAGGGTAGTTTCACGCTCTGGAGGGTGGCGGTCGGACGGGGCGCG
>CAZGER010000148.1:0-3966 GCA_964524565.1 uncultured Chthonomonas sp.
CACAAACTGGAGTTCGTGAGCCGACCGACACCGCAGGAGGTTTTGCGCTTCGACCTTGAGTCCCGCTACGCCGAGCTGAGCCACACGGTCCTGCTCGCGATAGACATGGTCTTTGTCACCTTCACGATCGTCCACCGTGTCTGGTGGATCATGCCCTACAGCCTGTGGGTGCTGTGGGGAGAGTCGAGCTTGGTCTTTTTGCAGCGCTACCACCGCGCCAGGATGTGGCGGAGCGTTATCAGGGCAAGGCGAAAGACGGCGGCCCTGGAGGGAGCAGGATGAAGCCGCGCATCCTCGTCATGAGCGCATCGACGGGCAACGGTCACATGTCGGCCGCCCGGGCCATCTCCGACGAGGCGACCTCACGCGGTCTGGAGGCGGTCACCATCGATGTCCTCGACTATTGCCCACCGGGGTTCCAGCGCTGGTACAGGGGAGGCTACGAAAAGCTGGTCCGCAAGTGGCCCCAAATGTGGGGTCACCTGTACCGGACGTCTGACCGGCCTCTGTTCAACTACATGTTCCAGACGCTCCTGGACTGGGTGTTTTGTGCAGGGATCCAAAGAGCGATCCTTGAACACAACCCAGACTGGGTGGTCTGCACGCACTCTCTGCCACAGCCAAGGCTCTCGACCCTGAGAAAAAAGCACGGGTTCAAGGTCTCGGTCGTCGTCACGGACCTGTACGTCCACCGAATGTGGTTGCGCGGCAAGCCTGACTGGTTCTTTGTCCCGCAGGACTGGTCGCAGCAGGTGCTGCAAAAGCGCAAGCGGGGCTCGGGTGACAAGACCTCGGTCGTCGGGATCCCGATCCACCCGGTGTTCGCTGGCCCGCAAGCGCAGGCGGAGTCTCGGGAGCGGCTCGGACTCCCTCCCACTGGGCCGTTGGTGCTCGTCAGTTCCGGCGGGATCGGCGGTGGGCCTGTCCAGCAGACTGTCCGGGCTCTGGCCAAGACGGGCCTTTCGATCGTCGTGATCGCAGGCAGGAACGAGCAGCTCCAGCGCGAGCTCCAGTCGGAGTTCAAGGGTTCAGAAGGCGTCCGGGTGCTCGGGCATGTCGACCAGGCAGAAATGGCCTCTTACATGGCGGCGTGCGACCTTTTGGTCGCCAAGCCCGGCGGTCTCACAACCTTTGAGGATCTTGCGGTCGGCAAACCGTTCGTCGTCTACTGGCCGTTTCTGATCCCTGGTCAGGAGGAAGGGAACGCGGAGTTCTTGGAATCGTCCGGCGCGGGGGTCGTCTGCAAGACGCTGGGTGAGTTGGTCGCCGAGGTCGCCTCACTGGCAGCGAGCCCAGACCGGCGGTCGCAGATGTCGGGTCGGGCGCTGGACCTTGCGGTGCCGGACTCTGTCAAACGGATCGTCGACGACCTGGTCGAACTGGGTGCTAGTTCGCCGTCTCTTGGCAAATGACCTTGTACTTGGTCGCCAGTTTGTAAGAGTATTTGTCGAAAAAGTCGCCCATAACGCGCACGAACTGACTGCCGACGAACAAGAACTCGACAACAATGATGAGGATCCCGGCGGGTGTCTCCCGGCCGACGGTCGGGTTGATCCAGGAGATCAGCACCAGGATCGGGCCAGAGATCACGAGGTTGGCAACGTTGAACGCCACGGCGAACGGCAGCGACGCCTTGTGGACCGGCAGCATGTCTTGCTGGAGGCTCCAGAACCTGTGGGCAGGGTCGGCGTGGACCTGTTGGTAGATCCGCCGGTTGTCCAGCCACCAGCCGACCTGGAACCCGATGGCCGTGACGAAGTAGCAGAAAACCGGGGTTGCGAACAGCCCGACGTACTGGTTGGAGGAGGCTTTTTGGGCCGCGACCCCGAGCGCGATCCCGACCAGGTTCGTCCAGCCTGTGGCGAAGAAAACACCCATCAGCTTCCCCCGGAAGATCTCGGGCAGGCTCGCGTGGTCCGCGTTGCCGTTCAGCAGGTCTTTGCGCTTTTGGAGCGCGGACTTGGTCGCGGCCATGTCCTCTTTGAACCGCGTCAGGTGGTAGCGCGGGTTCATGTGGTCGATTAGTCGCCGCAAAAGGCTCGTTTTCTTCTGGGGCTGACTCATGGCATCAACGCTGGCCGACTACGGCCCGGAGAACTAGATACTCCGGTCGGTCGCCAAACGTTGAGGAGGATACCAATGGTCCGGTGCGATCCCGGTCACCAGCCGGTCGGGACAGACCCAGGGAGCCTAGGGAATCTTCATGTGCCGCGCGCGTTTGCCCAGGTAGATTGAAAACACCATGGTCAAGATGGTCTCCGGTCTCGGACTCCTCGCCCTCATCGCAGGTGGAGCGTTCGTCGCAACCGCGGCGTGCGCGCCCAGCCCAACGCCAGCAGACGGGCCTGGCCCCGCCCCAGTAAGGCCGCCGAGGATCCAGTCGCAGAACGTCACTGGCGTCTTCGATTCCAACTGTGCCAACTGCCACGGTGCCAACGCCGAGGGCGGTGGTGGCGGCACGCTGAGCCTGGTCACCAAAGACAAGTTCGACCAAAAGTGGGACAAGCCTTTCTTTGACGCGATCAGGAACGGGGTGCCCAACATGGGCATGGAGAAGTTCGGCGAGACATTGAGCGAAGAGATGTGCTGGGCCCTTGTCGTCCACATCCGCGAGCTCCAGGCAAAGGGGCTGCGCCAGAAGTTCGGTGGGCCAAAGCCAGACGCTGGCGGCGTGTACCGTTCGACACGCCAGAACTACCGGATCGAGACCTATGTGGCCGAGGATCCCCAGATCAAGACCCCGTGGGCCATCGACTGGCTTCCGGACGGCACGATGCTGGTCACGAACCGTCCCGGAACGATCGTCGTCGTCAAAAACGGCCGGGTCACTGGGCAAGTCACGGGGATCCCCCGCGCGATCGAGCTGGGCCAGGGCGGGATGCTCGATGTCGCCGTCCATCCGGACTACGCCCAAAACGGGTGGGTGTACCTTTCGTTCACGGACCCCAAGGCTGACGGGAGCAGGGGCGGGTTCACCAAGATCGTCCGTGGCAAGCTGAGACTCTCTGGCGGCGGGGCCGAGTGGCACAGCCAGCAAACGGTGTTCGAGGTCGCGCAGGAGCACTACAACGGATCGGGTGTCCACTTTGGCAGCCGCATCGTCTTTGACGGCAAGGGCCACGTCTTTTTCTGCATCGGCGAGCGAGGGAACGAGAACCGCGCTCAGGACCCCGCCATGCCCAACGGCAAGGTCTACCGCCTGAACGAAGACGGGACCGTCCCTTCGGACAACCCGTTCGTGAACACTCCCAACGCGATCAAGGCGGTCTGGACGCGTGGGCACAGGAACCCGCAGGGACTCGCCTTTAGCATGGACGGACAACTCTACGACACCGAGCAGCACCCCAGGGGCGGCGACGAGTTCAACAGGATTGTCAAGGGCACCAACTACGGGTGGCCGACCGTCACTGCCGGAATCAACTACAACGATTCGCCCAAAGCCCTTCCCTGGCCAAAGCCGGGACAGGACATCAAGACCCCCATCTTCCGCTGGTTGCCTTCCAACGCGGCATGCGGGCTGGACGTCCTGCGCTCTGGCCCGCTCAAGGGCTGGATCGGCGACTTCTTTGCTGGCGGGCTCGCAGGCAACTCGGTCGATAGGATCAGGGTCAAGGGAGACACGTTTGTCGAGAAGGAAGAGGTCATGTGGGGCATGGGGCGGTGCCGCGAGGTGACGGCCGGACCGGACGGGGCCATTTACGTGGCGCTCAACCAGCCGGACAAGATCGTTAGGATCGTCGCAGCGAACTAGCTTTCCTGCTTTCTGTGGCGGTAGCGGTCGAACGCCACTGCCGCCACGATGATCGCCCCGGTGACGATCTCCTGCACCCAGTTCGGCCATTCGAGCTGGGAGGCGCCGGTGGCGATCGTCGTCATGATCACCGCTCCAACGAGACTGCCGAAGATCGAACCTTCGCCGCCTGCGAGGCTCGCTCCGCCGATGACGACGGCGGCGATCACCCGGAG
>CAZGER010000148.1:3976-5568 GCA_964524565.1 uncultured Chthonomonas sp.
CTCCGGCGACGGTCGGGTCGCCGACGGTCAGGCGGGAGAACTGCATGAGCCCTGCCATCCCGAACAGCAGCCCGGCCAACAGGAACACACCCAGCCTGACGGCGTCCGTCTTGATCCCGCACAGCTCGGCCGTCTTCTCGTTTGCGCCAGTCGCGACGACGTTGCGGCCGAACACAGTCCGGGAGAGGATGAACGCCGCTCCCGCCGCCCCAGCGACCAAGAGCCATCCCCCGATCGGAAGGACCATCCACTTACGCTCGGGTGGCAACGACTCAGTGAGCTGCGCGAGCCACGTCATGTCGGATGGCACGGTCTTTTCACCGGCAAGGCCCTTGGCGACACCCCGATAGGCCAGGAGCGTCGCCAGGGTCACGATGAACGCCCCGACCCTCAGCCTGTTCGTCAGGATGCCGTTGACGACCCCGGCCAGGCCCCCGGCGGCGATCGCCGCCAAGCCCGCGGCAAGGGGTGGCAGCCCTGCGTTCAGTGCCAGTGCGGTCACGACCGTCACCAAGGCGACCAGCGATCCCACCGAGAGGTCGATCGCGCCGACGATGATCACGAACGTCATGCCAACGGTCGCGAAGCCCTCGATGATCGTCTGCCGCACGATCGTCTCGAAGTTCCGCGCGGTGGGGAACGTCTCTGGCAACCGGAGTGAGAGGGCCGTTGCCAACACGAGCCACACGATCACCAGGCCAGCGCTCTTGCCCCAACCGGACAAGCGCTGTCTCACCGCATCCGCTGCCAGACCGGACATGGCCTGAACTAGAACTTGGGGTTGACCAAGGCTTGGATCTCATCGGTGGCGAGGTTCTTCCGGTCGACCACCCTGGCTCCGGTGTCGATCCTGGGTTCCACCTTGATCCCCTTGATCACATCGACCAGCGTCTTGACCGCCAGGTAGCCCATTTTCACCGGATCCTGCACGACCAGTGCGTCGATCTCACCGGCTTCGACCGCCTTCACGAGCGGCTCGGAAGAGTCGAACCCGACGAACTTGACCTTGCCGGCCAGCTTGGAGCCCTGCAGGGCCCGCAGCATCCCGAACGCGGAGGACTCGTTTGGGCAAAAGATACCGGTCACCTCGCCCCCGTACTTGTTGAGCAGGGTCTCGGCGGCAGACTGGGCAGACTCGACTGTCGCGCCACCGTACTGGTTCGAGCTCAGCACCTCGATCCCGGAGTTCTCCTTCATGGCCTCCAAAAAGCCTTCTTCGCGGTTCATCGTGCTGCCAGAACCCTCTTGGTAGCGGAGCAGGATGACCTTGCCCGTCCCGCCGAGAAGTTCAGCCAGCCGTTGGCCTCCCAGCTTGCCCGCCGCCTTGTTGTCGGTGGCGACAAAAGACGAGAACCCGCTCTCTTGCAGGTCGCTGTCGAAGATGACGACAGGGATCTTGTTGGAGACCGACTCTTGCACCGGGCCGCGGAGGGCGACATCGTCCAGCGGGGCAAGGGCGATCCCATCGACCTTGGCGGTGATGAAGTCCTCGACCACCTTGATCTGTTGTTCACGGTCGTCCTCGGTCAGCGGGCCCTTCCACACGACCTCGACTCCGAGTTCAGACCCGGCTTTTTTGGCCCCTGCCTCGA
>CAZGER010000149.1:0-5551 GCA_964524565.1 uncultured Chthonomonas sp.
TGGCTCGGGACAGATTTCACTGTGACCGCGGTCGGCGATCCGGCCAGTCAACCCCAGAACACACTTCGGCCAGACCTCGATGGGTTTGGCGACTTTTCGGGCAAGCTCGGCGATGAGGGTGGCCGTAAGGTCCTCGCGATCCACCGAGAAGGGATCTCGACACGCGGATATCTGGTCTTGACGAGGAACAGGTTCGATCCTGTGATCGCCGAGCCCAAGGGCAAGTCCCTGTCGTTCGAGATCAAGAGCAAGGGGGTGGACGACTACGCGCTGAGCTTCTGGGGCAAGGACGGCGAGCTGGTCGGGTCTGCCCTGCTCCACGGCAATGCGTGGCAGCCCGCCGAACTGGCCGTTGCAGAGCCGGTCCGTGTCCGAGCGATGTTCGACGACGCGTGGCACGAGGTCAAGGTGCCGCTCGACCAGGTCACGGGGCCGATCTATGCCGTGACGTTCGGCGCGCCACCCAACGGGGCGCGGTTCAACCGGGTCACCAACTCACCGGAGGACGTGTGGATGACGCTCCCGTCAGTGGTCGAGGGATCGACTCCGAGCCAAGACGTGCCGTCGGCGGTGGACACGTTCTGGGCATCGGTGGGGGCACTCAACGGCAAGGCGACCCAGGAACAGCTGGCCTTTGTGACGGAGGCAGAAAAGACGGCAAACCCACTGATCGCCCTGCAAGCGGCGGTCGTCCGGTGTGCGGGTCTTGACGACGCCGGACTGCCGGCGGTACTGCCCACCGCAACGGGGGTCGAGGACGCGAGCACGTTTGTCGCGGTCAAGGCGATCGGAAGGCTCGCCAGCGTCGCCTCCCAAGACGCACTCTTGGAAATCGTCAAGTTCGGGCCGTGGGAGTTGACCCGTCAGATCGCGATGCAGTACCTCCCAGAGACCTTGCCCGGCGACTGGACCGGCACGTTCAACATCGTGTCTGCCTCACGCGACTGGCACAACCGGGCGGTCGCGGCGCGGCTCTCAAGCCGTTGCCCGAGCCCAGGCGTCCAGGTGATGCTCTCGACCGCGCTCGAAGACCCGGACCCTCGGGTGAGGTACGAGATCGTGCGCCTGCTCCAGCCGGAAAACGGGATGGTCGTGCGCAGGATGCACTTTCAGGCCGTGAACGACCCGAGCGAGTGGGTCCGCGCCACCGGCTACGTCGGACTGTTGCAGGCGTCTGACCAGAACGCGTTCAACGAGGCGGTGATGGCGACCAGGGACGACAGCAAGCTGGTCTAGCTGTCCGTCTTGCGGGCGATGGCGGCCATGCCGTTAGCCGAGTTCAGGAGCGGGGTGCAGGCGGCGATGTTGGACAAGGCCCCCGATGTTCTGGTGGCAGCGATGCAAGCGTTCGCAGCGCTCCCGGGCGGGGTCGCCCAAGGCGAGGTCGCCACAGCCCTCACATCGAACGACCCAAAAGTGCAGCTTGGTCTGCTCCAGCTTGCAAAAGCCAAGGGGATCTCTCTTCCGACGGATCTTCTCGACAGGCTCTCGTCCAGTCCAAACGCGCAGGTGGCGGCCCTGGCCAAGGCGCTGAGGTCGGGCTCGTGACGATCGCCCTAGGCTGCGACCACAACGGCGTGGCCCTGGTGGACGCATTCGTCGAGCGCCTTTCTGCGCGGGGGATCACGACCCTCAGGTTCGGTGCAACGTCCCCGGAAGCGTACGATTATCCCCTTGCCTCGGACGGGGTCGCCTGCGCGGTGAAAGGCGGAGAGGCGGACTTTGGCGTGCTTGTCTGCGGGTCTGGGATCGGCGTCAGCATCCGGGCCAACCGGCACAAAGGGGTCAGAGCCGCTAGTTGTACGAGTAAGGAGCTGGCTCTGGCTGCCCGAAGTCATAACCATGCCAACGTTTTGTGTCTTGGAGCCAGTTATGTGGATCGCCAGGACGCTCTTGACATCCTGGACGCATTCCTTGAGGGAAAAGAGGACCACGCGGAGCGCCACGACCGTAGGGTCGCCCTGTTTGACCGGAACACGGACTGCCCGGACACCGTAGAAAAGGGCTCGGGACTTTGAAGAACGGCCGTCACTTTTTGGCAGCGGGCAGTGTCTTGGCTGGCGCCACAGCTTTCCTGGGCGGCTGGCTGTGGCGGGCCGAGTCTGACACCCAGACCAACATTCTCAGCGAGTTTCCACGTCTGACGGCGAGCCGGGGTGTTCCCCAGCAGGTCGATGAGTCTCGGTACTTCTATGTCGTCACCGAGCTGCTACGGCTCAATTACGTCGATGTCGTCAAGGTCGACGAGAACATGTCGAACGGGGCCGTGCGCGGAATGGTCAACTACCTGCTCGACCCAGAGAGCCTGTACTACGACGAAAAGGAGTTTTCCGCCTTTCTCGCTTCGCGCAAGGGGGTCTATGAAGGGATCGGCGTCGAAGTTTCTTACAGCTTTGATATGGCGGAGCTGGAGAAGCTCCGGGACGGCACCAGGGGTGCGAACGCCTACCTAGCCCTGCCAGGGATCAAGGTTCGGGCCGTGATGCCGGGTTCTGCAGCGGAAAGAGCGGGCCTGTTGCCGGGGGACAAGGTGCTTGCCGTGAACGGCAAATGGGTCCTGTCCGGCGAGGACCTTCTCGCCCTGAGAAAGCTCCAGACGGCTGTGACCGAGGGCAAGGCAAAACCGGAGACCTTGGAAGCCCTGAGACTCAAGCTGGACACCCGTGTCAAAAAGAGCATGAGCGCAGGCAAGGCCAGGGACCACCTCCTGACCGGCGACCAGGGCAAGGTCCATGTGGTCTGGGAGCACGCTGGCAAAGAGAAAGAGGCCAGCATCGAGATCGGCAAGACCGAGGTCAGTCCAGCCATCGAGACCGCAGACGGGATCGTGTTCAGGCTTTTCGACGGGGCGGCGCGCCACATCCCCAAGACAGGCGTGGTCAGGCTCGACCTGCGCAACAGTGGCGCCGGGTGCAGTACAGAGGTCTTCCCAACGCTGGAAAGGCTCGTCGCGCCAGGGACATACGGAGTGATCGTCAAGGACCCGAACAAGGTGGTTGCCACGCTCTTGGTGCGCGGAAACCCTTCACCGCCACAAGTGACAGTGACGGTGGACGAGACCACGACCGGGGCGGCCGCCGTCCTGGCCCTTGCACTTTCCAAAGCCAAAAACGTGACGGTGTCCGGGACTCTGCCCATATCGGCGCAGTGGGTCGAGGTCGTGCCTTTGCCGCTGGGCGAGGGCTACACGCTGGCGACCGGCCAGTACGCGGCGACTGAGGGCAAGGTGGTGATGAAGCGATGAAGGCGCTCAAGCCCCTACTGTTCGTTGTGTTTATGGCTGCCGCCTTTGTGGTCGGGTTTGCCGGTCGTGACCTGGTGAACGGCCAGTTGCCCCGGGCCGACACCTTTGGGCGCATCGTCCCGGTGAAGACCCATGGCATGACTCCCACGGAGCATTTTCGTAAGAACTTCGACCTGATCCTGGCCAAGAACATGCGGCAGGTGGACAGCCAAGACCTGAAGTACGCGGCGATGGAAGGGGCCGTCGCCTCTCTGGGTGACCCACACACGAACTTCTTCAACCCAGAGTTCAACAAGCAGTTCACGCTGGACATCAAAGGGGACTTCGTGGGTATCGGCGCCAGGCTGGGCGACGACCCGCTGGGTGCGAAGGTCGGTGTCGTCTTTGCGAACACTCCCGCCTCCCGCGCCGGGCTCAAGGTGGACGACGTGATCACGAAGGTGAACGGCAAAGACGTCCGCGGTGTGACCGTGGACGCGATCGTCGAGAAGATCAAGGGGGTCGAGGGGACCCCGGTCGAACTGACGGTCGTGCGGGGCGGGAAACTCGTGGAGCTCCGCGCGGTACGGGCCAAGGTGACGATCCCGACCGTGAGCGAAAAGCTCGTTGACAAGGACATCGCCTATGTTTCGGTGACGGGGTTCAGCACCCAAACGGCACAGCAATTCCGCGAGGCGATGTCGGCGATGCTCGCCCAAGACCCCAAGGGGCTCATCATCGATCTGAGGGGCAACGGCGGCGGGCTCTTGAATGCGGCGGTGGAGATGCTCAGCCTGTTCGTCTCGGACAAACCTGTGGTGAGCATCAAGTCTGGCGACGGGCACGTCGAGCGGGCCAAGACGCCCGCGGGCGGGGCCGTCTCGCTCAAGGTACCGGTGACGATCCTCGTCAACGGGGAGTCGGCCAGTGCTTCGGAGATCTTCGCCGGGGCTTTGCGCGACTACAAAAAAGCCGTTTTGGTCGGCACGCACACATACGGCAAGGCAAGCGTCCAAGACCTGTACCAGCTTTCCGAAGGCGCGAGCCTCAAGGTGACGATCGCCAAGTACTTCCTGCCCCAAACGCCGGACATCAGCCGAAAACAGGACGAGGACGGAACCTACGTGAGCGGTGGTCTGAAGCCGGATTTTGAGGTCGAGCTGGACATCAGCAAGGACACGAGGTTCGGCGAGGCTGGCAAAGACAGCCAACTGGACAAGGCGATCGCCTACATCCGTTCGTTGCAGTCCGCCCCTTAAAGGCCATCGACCAAGGCATCGCGGTTGTCCCTGGAGACCTCGTGGGACCGGAGCGCGATATGGAACGCCTCGTCCGCCGGAAGATCGTCGATGTCCGTGCTGCGGAAAGCGTTGGCGGCCGAAACCATCCGGACAGATGCCAGTCCGAGCGCCCGTTGCGCCGGGGACTGGGTGACGATCACAGACTGGACCTTCTTGCCCGGCAGGAAAGACCACGTCTTTGCGAACCAGCCGGACTTGATAAAGAACAGCCCGTTCTGCTCCAGCCACTCCGTCGTTCTGTAATAGATGTAGCCGGAGAGGGCTGCGACACCAGCAAGGCCGACCGCTACAAGGACGGCCCACCATTGGATGAGGACGGCGAGGGCGCCAGCTATGACTAGCGACAGCACGAGCGACGCCCGGACGTGCCGCAAAACGGTCCTTTTTGATACGCCGCTGCCCCGCTTGGGCAGCGTCCGCACCTCTGGCATCACGCACTCCAACAGGTCGTCCACGGCGGAATCTCGCACGACGGGTGTCAACAGCGGCGAGGTCACAACGTGGTTATCGTGGTCTTCTGCCCGCTTTGCCTGTCCGAACCCGCCAGCGGTGGCGACGTAGATCTTGCTGATCTTGAGCCACTTTTGAATGAGGTTCTGCTTGATGTGGACGGTTTGGATGCGGCGGAGGGGCACGACGTTCTCGAAGTGGCTCAACAGCCCGTAAGAGCGCTTGATCGTGCCTCCCTCGTCCGTGATCTCAAAGTTGTAGTACTTGATGAACGTCGTGACGATCGAGCTGAGCCACCCAAACAGCAAGAAGGCGGCAAACCCGAGCCCGATCCAGATCCAGGCCGGTGTCCTGGCCATCTCCGCCGGGTCCCGCACCAGGTGGGGAGCCTGCTCTTCGACGATCTTTGTGACGACCGGCTGAAGGACACCCAGGCCGGCGACTGCGGCAAGGATCGCCCCTGCCCGGTTCTCGCTCGCTCCTGCCAGGAGCAACTCGGTCATGCTGGGGTTGTAGACAACGACCTTCCCGCGCTCGGCAAGGTGGGGGGCAAACGCGGTCGGCTGCGACCCGGCAA
>CAZGER010000150.1:0-2657 GCA_964524565.1 uncultured Chthonomonas sp.
GACCGGTGTTTCTTCCACCGGTTCGGTCACTGGCGCCTCTTCCTTTTTGGCGGCTTTCTTTTTGCCTTTGCCGCCGGTCGCGAAGGTGGGTCTGGCCTTGGCCTTGGTGCCGTGGGGCTTGACTGCCTCGACGACGGGGCCTTCTTGGACGATGACAGTGACGTGGCTGGTCTTTTTGACGATCCTGTTGGCCCGGCCCATAGCCCTGGCTTGGATGCGTTTGATGCGCGGGCCTTCATCGACCATGATGCGGGCGACGTTGAGCGTGCCTGCGTCCATGTTGTGGTTGGCCTCTGCGTTGGAGATCGCGCTGATGAGGACCTTGCGCAGGACAGCTGCACCCTTGCTGGGGTGGAACTGCAGGAGGTTGGCGCTTTGGACAGCGGACTTGCCACTGATCTCTTTTGCGACCTGCCTGACCTTTCGGGGCTGGACCCTGACGTATTTGGCGACTGCTCTGACTTCCATTGTGTCTCCTTGCCTCCGCTTTGTTAGCGGAGCCTGGTCCCCCTGTCCGGGAGCGAACCGCCGTGTCCGCGGTAGGTGCGGGTGGGGGCAAACTCACCGAGTTTGTGTCCGACCATGTTCTCGGTGACGAAGACGGGGACGTGTTTCCTGCCGTCGTGGACACCGATTGTGTGGCCGATCATGTCGGGCGTGATCGTCGAGCGCCTGGACCAGGTCTGGATGACCCTTTTCTCGCCGCTCGCGTTCATCTTCTCCACCTTTTTCATGAGGTGGTCGTCGACAAAGAAGCCCTTTTTGATACTGCGTGCCATGTTTGTTTGCAGGCTTACTTGCCTGACTTCCTCCTTCGGACGATGAACCTATCGGTCCTTTTGTTCTTGCGTGTGGGTTGTCCGATGGCTTTGTTGCCCCACCGGTCGACCGGTCCTTTGCGCCTTCCGACGGGCGATTTGGCCTCGCCGCCACCGTGGGGGTGGTCACGGGGGCTCATGACGACGCCCCTGACGTGGGGTTTTCGTCCGATGCCCCGGTTTTTACCGGCCTTGCCTTTGACTTCGTTCTCGTGCTCGGCGTTGCCGACCTCTCCGACGGTCGCCCTGCAGTTCATGTGGACGCGCCTCATTTCTCCGCTCGGGAGGCGGAGGGTGACGTAGGTGCCTTCTTTGGCCATGACCTGTGCGCCGGCTCCTGCGGAGCGGACCATTTGTCCTCCCCTGCCTGGTTGGAGCTCGACGTTGTGGACCATGGTACCGAGGGGGATCCTGGCGAGGGGGAGGCAGTTGCCGGGCAGGATGTCGGCGTCCTCTCCGCTGAAGATCTTGGTGCCTACCCCGACCTTGTTGGGTGCGAGGATGTAGGCCTTGGTGCCGTCGGTGTACTCAATGAGAGCGATGCGGCAGGTGCGGTTGGGATCGTACTCGATGGCGGTGACGACGGCCTCAATGCCGTCCTTTTGCCTTTTGAAGTCGATGATGCGGTACCGGCGCTTGTGCCCACCACCGCGGTTCTTCATGGTGATGCGTCCGGTGTGGTTGCGTCCTCCCGACTTTGTGAGGGGGGCGAGGAGGCTTTTTTCCGGTTTGCGCTTGGTGATCTCGCTGTATGTCGAGACGACCGCGTGCCTTCTACCGGGCGACGTTGGTTTGACTTTTTTGGTCGGCATTTTAGACTCCGTAATCCTCGAGCATCTGTCCCTTTGCGAGTGTGACGACGGCCTTTTTGCGGTCGGGCTTTTGTCCCTTGGCCCTGTTACCGACCCTTCGGGTCTTGCCTTTCATCACGACGGTGGAGACGTCAGTGACCTTGATCTGGTCGGACGCTTTCTTGCCGGTGTTGTAGATGGCTTCGAAGGCGTCTTTGATCTCGATCTTGTTGGCTGAGTTGGCCACGATGAAGGTGTACTTGCGGACAAGGTTGCCTTCTTCTTTGATCCGGGGGTCTCCGTAGCTGAGTGCGACGGACTTTTCCGTGATGTGCGGCCTGATGATGATCGTGTGCGGGTCTTTCATTTCAACCAAGCCTCCTCGGTTTTCTTCATGGCCGACTCGGTGAGCACGATCTTGTGCGCGACGAGCAGGTCCCTTGTTGAGAAGGCAGCCGCCTTGCCGTCCCGGCTTGGGGCTGTGCGGACTTCGACGCCCGGGATGTTTCGGAAGCTCTTGACGACGGCATCGTTGTTCTCAGCGATGACGAAGAGGATCCTTTTTGTGGCTGTGAGGCCGAGGGCGTTGATGAGAGTCTGGGCGTCTTTGGTCTTGGGTGCGGCCGGTGCCCAGTCTTTGGTGACCACGATGTCGCCGGCGTTGGCCTTGGCGCTGAAGGCGGCGATTGTGGCGAGCCTTCTTTCTTTTTTGTTGACCTTTTTGGTGTAGTCGCGGGGTTTGACGGCGAGTGCCATACCGCCGTGCGCATAGTGCGGTGCGCGGATGGTGCCTTGCCTTGCGTTACCGGTCTTCTTTTGTTTGTACGGCTTTCGTCCGCCGCCCCTGGCCTCGCTCCTTGTTTTGGCGGACTGGGTGCCCTGCCTTGCGTTGGCCTGTTCTGCGACGACGGTGCGGTGGACGACGGAGCCTGCCACTTCGAGGCTGGCGATGGGTTCGGCGAGTTTGTGCTTGCCGACGCTTTTGCCTTTGTTGTCAAAAATTTCGAGATCTGCCATCGCTTTACCTCTTTGCCTTCTTGAGTGTGAC
>CAZGER010000150.1:2667-5548 GCA_964524565.1 uncultured Chthonomonas sp.
TGACGATCGAGCCGTTGGCGCCGGGGACGCTTCCGCTGACGAGGATGAGGTTCCTTTCGAGGTCGACCTTGACGACCTTGAGTCCGGTCTGGGTGACTGTCTCGTTCCCCATCTGTCCGGGCTTTCTGGTGCCTTTGAAGACCCTTTGTGGGCCGGTGGCGCCGCTAGAGAGGGGCCTTCGGTGGGTCATATAGCCGTGTGTCATGTGCTGCCCTTTGAAGTGGTAGCGCTTGACGCCGCCAGCGAACCCCTTGCCCTTGCTGGTGGCCTGGACATCGACCGCGTCGCCCTCGTTAAAGACGTCTGCCTTGATCTCCTGTCCGAGTTCGAAGCCGTTCGTTTGATCGACGCGGAACTCTTTGAGGTGTTTGAGGTTTGCGGTGACGCCGGCCTTTTTGAGGTGTCCAAACTTGGGCCAGGTGAGGTGCTTGTCGCTGACCTCTTTGAATCCGACCTGCACGGCCGAGTAGCCGTCGGTGTCCGTCGTTTTGATTTGGGTGACGTAGACAGGCCCCGCCTGGATCACCGTGACGGGAACCATCTTCCCGTCCTCAGTGAAGACGTGGGTCATGCCAACCTTAGTGCCTAGTAATCCTGGAAGCATTCTGAGTTCCTTAGCTTTGGGGCTTTGGAGGATTTTTCCGCGTAGCCCGGTCTCAGTCCGGGGCGCTTCCTCTTTGGCCTATAAGCCGTCTCTTTTTTCAGAAGGCGCTTTGGCGTTGATACGCTTGGGCGCGATGGGTGATGATACCAGCGAGCCTGGGCCGAGTCTAGGCCCGCGCTTGAGTTTGTGCCGTTGGGCCCAACGGGGCAGGTAAATGTAAAGCGATGTCCCGTCGGATCTTGGTTTCTTTTTTGTTGGCGGCGGCGGCGTACGCGGTGTGCGTTTTAGCGCAGGGGTATCCGCAGTGGTCTCGGGGCGAGGCGTTTGCACTGTTCCCCACCGAGACCGGCAGCGTGATGGAGCTGGTCGGCTTTGTGACTGGGATCGTGGGCGTTTACCTGATGGTCGTGCAGTCGTGGGTGAACTATCCGGTCGGACTGGTGTGGGTGGTGGGTTACGCGTGGTTCTTTTTTGCCGAGGCGCGGCAGTACGGCGACTTTTTCACGATGCTGGTGACGGGCGGTTACCTGTTGCACGGCTGGCGGTCGTGGGCGAGGAAGGCTGACTCGGTCGAGGGGCTTCCGGTGGTGCGGATCGAGCGTCGGCACTGGCTGGTTCTGGCGTTGACCCCGGTGGTGTTCGTTCCGGCGCTGGCGGGGGTGCTGACGGCGGTGAAGGGGAGCTTTGTGTGGCTGGACAGCCTGACGACGTGCCTGAGCCTGATGGCTCAGTACCTGACCAACCGCAAGGTGTACGAGTCTTGGTGGTTCTGGATCGTGGCGGACGTGGTGTACGTGGGGTTGTTCGCCTACCGCGGCTACTACGCGAGCATGGTCTTGTACGCTGTTTTCACGGTGATGGCGGTGGTCGGGATGCGGGCGTGGCGGGCTGGGACGACGTCTTAAGACCCAGACATGTGCCGCATGGGCGCACGCCACGACGGACTTGTCCTTATTCTTTCGATCGGACAGGATTTTATGGGCCGCCCTTTTGGTCGGGCGAAGGCAACCTGACACGCTGCTTGTACATAGTTCTGGGCACCGACTGTCTGTCGGTGCCCAGAATTGGGTCGCCTAGTTGAAGAAGCCGACCGACCTGGCGAGGCGGACGTCGTCGTTGCCGGTGAGCTCGTCGAGGTCCTTGAGGCTGAGTTCCTTGTTGTTCTTGTCCTCGACGCCGACCTTGAGACAGAGGGACCGGAGCTCGTTGACGAGGATCTTGAAGGACTCGGGGATGCCGGGTTCTTGGATGGACTCGCCTTTGACGATGAGCTCGTACGCCTTGACGCGGCCCATCACGTCGTCGGACTTGATGGTGAGGAGTTCTTGGAGGGTGTAGGCGGCGCCGTAGGCCTCCAGTGCCCAGACCTCCATTTCGCCGAAGCGTTGTCCGCCGAACTGCGCCTTGCCGCCGAGCGGTTGCTGGGTGACGAGTGAGTACGGGCCGATGGACCTTGCGTGGATCTTTTCGTCGGCAAGGTGCTCCAGTTTGAGCATGTAGATGGTGCCGACGGTGATCGGGTTGGGGAGCTCTTCGCCGGTGAGTCCGTCGCGGACGATGGACTTACAGGACTCTGGGTCGAGTCCGGCGCGGCGGAAGACGTTGTGCTCGATGCCTTGCATGATGCCGGCGTAGACGGCGGCTTCGGCCTTGAAAGCTTTTCCGTGCCGTTCTTCGACCTCTTCGGGCACGAAGTTCTCCTCGTTGATCTCTAGGAGTTCCTCGACCGATTTGGTGGAGGGTGCGGCGAGGATGCGGCTGATCCTTTCCAGGGAGTCCTGGTCGAGGGTCTTGACCTTTGCCTCTACTGCGGCGAACATTTCTTGGAGCGAGGACCGCGGCGGGAACTTGACGTTGATGCCGAGTTCGCCCTGGACGTAGGCTTTGAGGACCTTTTCGCGCAGGTGGGTTGCGAGCCTGTCGACCTCGTTGAGGATCTCGTCCTCTGTGGCTCCTTCGAATGCCGGGCACTCGTAGCGGGTGTCGAAGTGGTATCCGACGTATCCGAGGTGTGTCTCAAGAATCTGGCCGATGTTCATTCGGCTGGGGACGCCGAGCGGGTTGAGGATGATGTCGACGGGTGTGCCGTCGGCGAGCATGGGCATGTCCTCGACCGGCAGGATGCGGCTGATGACGCCCTTGTTTCCGTGGCGTCCGGCCATTTTGTCCCCGACCATGATCTTTCGCTTTTGGGCGACGTAGACCTGGACGGTCATGTTCGTGCCGGCGGGCAGCTCGTCTCCTGGGATCTGGAGGAGTGGTTCTTCCGTCCTGTCG
>CAZGER010000151.1:0-2116 GCA_964524565.1 uncultured Chthonomonas sp.
CAGCCGCTCGAACTCGGTCGCGCACAGCTGCCTGATCGAGGCTGGGGTCAAACTTGGCGGCGGGTACGCAAGGTTCGCGAAGGGGGGCACCTATGCGAGCTTCGCCGGTGACGACTACGAACTCTACCAACAGGCGGCGGCCCTGTTGACCGGATTTCCTTTGGGCTGGGACGGATCGGACGACGAGTTGGGGCGGCTCCTTGAGCATTACAAGGACAGGCACGCCAGACAGGGCCCTGCCATGTCGGACACGGTCTCCGCGACCATCGCGGCGAGGCTAGGGCGCGCGGATTTGGGTCTGGATTTGTGGAGGAGGAACCTTGTGGGCCGGTCGGAGGACAATGCCTTGACGCTCCGCGAGAAGCCCAAGGGGGAGTCTTACTTTCTGACCGGGGCGGCGGGGATGGTCAACACAGTGCTTTATGGGTTCCTGGGGATGCGGTTCCCTTCGGACCACGTGTCAGGGCCGGGGGCGGTGGTGGACCTTGGGAACGGGTCTTTTGTGCAGATTCGGCCGAACCTGCCTTCAAGCTGGAAGGCGCTGGAGGTCGAGGGGATCGTGCTGGGTGGCAGGCGGTGCAAGGTCCGTGCGACGCACGAAACGGTCGAGGTCACCTGGGACGGGGACCCACCGGGATCGACCGAGTCCAGCCGCATTTGGAAGCTACCCAGTAAATAGACTGGGAAATCTGTCAATAATTCCCCTACGCCATGCGCGGACTCAGCTACCCTCACTCCTTTGAGGTCTATCGGGAGTTGCCCGATACCTTGGAACCTCTGCGCGAACTTGCGTATAACCTTCGGTGGTCGTGGAACCCGGAGACGCAAGACCTTTTCAAGTCTCTCGACCCGGTTGTGTGGCGAGAGGTCGAGCGCAACCCCATCGAGCTGATCGCGAGGGTTTCGGACGAGACGCTGGCTGAGCGGGCGGCCGACCCGGTCTACATGGCCCGGTTGAAACGGTGCGAGGACGGGCTGGCGCAGTACCTTTCGCGCAAGACCTGGTTTGACGAAAAGTTTGGCGACGAGCCTGACTCGACCCTGGTCGCATATTTTTGTGCCGAGTTTGGCATCCACGAGTCTTTGCCGATCTATTCGGGCGGTCTGGGCAACTTGGCCGGTGACCACTTGAAGGCGGCGAGCGACCTAGGGATCCCGCTGGTCGGTGTCGGGCTTTTGTACGCCAGGGGCTACTTTCGGCAGCACCTGAACGGTGACGGGTGGCAGGTGGAGGAGTATCCCACCTACGACCGCTACCGGCTCCCATTGAGGCTGGTCCGGGACGAGGGAGGCGAGCCTGTGCGGATCTCAGTCGATTTCCCAGACCGGACGGTGACCTGCCAGATTTGGAAGACGATGGTGGGACGGGTGTCGCTGTTCCTGCTCGATTCCAACATTTTGGACAACGACCCAACGGACCAGTCGATCACGGACACCTTGTACGGGGGCGACGAGGACATGAGGATCCGGCAGGAGACGATCCTTGGGATCGGCGGGTACCGGGCGCTGCACGCGATGGGGATCCAGCCGTCGGTCTGCCACATGAACGAGGGGCATGCGGCGTTCCTTTCTTTAGAGCGGCTTCGGCTGTTCATCGAAGAGCACGGTTGCGACCTGCGGACGGCGCGGCAGTGCGTTGTGGCGGGGAACGTGTTCACGACCCACACGCCTGTCCCGGCCGGGTTCGATATTTTCAGCGCTGGTCTGCTGGAGAAGTACGTTTCCAAGGCTGTCGAGGGGTTGAAGATGCCGTTCGAGCAGTTTTTGCGGCTCGGGAAGATCGAGAAGGCGAGCACCAACGAGCAGTTCAACATGGCGGTGCTGGCGATGGAAAACGCGAACTTTGTCAACGGTGTGAGCAAGCTGCACGCCGAGGTCACGCGGGAGATGTTCCACCGGCGGTGGCCGCAGTTCCCCTTAAGCGAGGTGCCTGTCGCGGCGGTCACGAACGGGATCCACACCGAGACTTTCCTTGCCCCACGGATGAGAGAGCTTTTGGTCAAGCATCTTGGCCCTGAGTTTGAGGCGGACCCTTCGAGCCGGGCGGCTTGGCGCAAGGTCCACGACATCCCGGACAAGGTCTTGTGGGACCTGCGCGAAGACATGCGGGGGGACT
>CAZGER010000151.1:2126-5545 GCA_964524565.1 uncultured Chthonomonas sp.
TTGCCGATGGACAAGAACTCTGCGTCGCGGATTTTGGACCCTCGGCTGTTGACGGTCGGGTTTGCGCGACGGTTTGCGACGTACAAGCGGGCTTCGTTGCTGCTGCGGAACCCGGAGCGGCTCAAGCGGCTCTTGTTCCACCCAGAACGGCCGGTGCAGTTTGTGTTCGCCGGCAAGGCGCACCCCCGGGACGACTCTGGCAAGGAGCTTATCCAGCACCTGGTCCAGTTCATCCGGGAGTCTGGCGCAGCCGACCGGATGGTCTTTTTGGAGGACTACGACATGGACGTGGCGCGGCACCTGGTGCAAGGCGTCGACCTGTGGCTGAACAACCCACGGCGTCCGATGGAAGCCTCAGGTACGAGCGGGATGAAGCTGGTTCCCAACGGAGGATTGAACCTGTCGATCTTGGACGGATGGTGGGCAGAGGGTTACGCCCCCGGTCGTGGCTGGTCGATCGGCCAGGGTGCTACCGTCGGAGACGAGGGGCACCAGGACTGGCTGGACAGTGAGTCCCTGTACGACTTGTTGGAGCGGGAGATCGCACCGACCTTCTACCATCGGTCGGACGAGGGTGTCCCGACCGGGTGGGTCCAGATGATGAAGACCTCGATGGCGGAGCTCGCCCCGACGTACAGCACGCTCCGGATGGTGCGAGAGTACGCCAGCAGGTTTTATGTCCCTGCCTCGCGCGCTTACCAGGGCCTGGTGGCCGACGGGCTGGCGGCGAGCAAGGACGCGCTGGTATGGCGAGACCGGGTGAGCGAGTCTTGGCCGAGGGTGAGCATCGTTTCTGTCTCCGACGATGCTGGGGCACGGTCGCTGGCCGGGAGCAGGATCAGGCTGACGGCCAAGGTCGCGCTGGACGGGTTGGGGACGTCGGACGTGCGGGTCCAGGCCCTTTTGGGGCATGTCAAGTCGATCCAGTCAGGCTCGGACTACGACGTTTATGAGCTTGTGCCTGTCTCCAGCGAGGGCGGGGTCACGGTTTTCGAAGGCGACGCGACCTGCGGCAATCCTGGACACCAGGGTTACGTTGTGCGGGTTGTTCCTTACCATCCGTCGGTGAACGTTGCCTCGGAGTTGGCGCTTGTTCAGTGGGAGCCGGGCACGGTTCAGGCGTAGAAGTCGATCTGCCGTCGGGCAGACTGTTTTTCTCGTGGCTCTGACTGGGGTTCCGGTCGGGGTTTTCGACCACGGTCGTCGGTCGAAAATTGGGAGGGGCGCAGAGCCTCAACCCTGCGACCCTGCCTAGTCCAGCCAGGATGGAACTTGGCTGTGAAACACTGTATAGATGTCATGGCTGGGGTTTGATCCCCGATGCCATGCCTGCTATTTCGGTGCCACGCGTCGCGCCAAGGGACCGAACCGATAGTTTTGCGGGTCAATTCTTGCGGCGGTAATCCAGTTGCCAGCGCAGGTTCCATTTGCCCGCTTCCTTCTTTTCCCAGATCCAGACAAAGGAGTCTGGCTTGATCTGGGTGAAGCGCATGCGCATGTCGGCGCTGGGGAAGACCTGGTTCAAGACGAACTCGTCTCCCTGCTTGCCGCCTTCGAAGGCCAGGTACCCGCCGCTGTTGTCCACCCATGTTTGATGCCAGCGGTTTGAACCAGCGTTATGGACACTGAGCGACCGACCGGTGAAGCCGGGCATGGAGAAGTTCTCCTCGACGACCTTGCCGTCCATTGTTTTTGTGACCGTGTTGCTGGCGGCGTCCTTTTGCACCTGGACCTTTCCTGAACCGTCTGGTCGGTGGGAGTCGGCGATCCAGGTTCCGACCCAAAAGTCGAGGTCGGGGTTCGGTTTGGCGGCGGGAGGCGTCTGGGAGGAGCAGACGCAGATGCAGGCAACGAGGGGGCCCATAACCGGTATACACTGTGCCGGGGGCGCCCCAGTTCCAGTGGTTTGCCGGTCGTTCTGGAACGCGGGAACTTCCCGGAGCGCGACCTTCGTTCTCACAACATACGAGAGGAATCGTAGACCATGACGCTATCAACCGCTATCGCCTTCGTGCTCGCACAATCGGGGACCCACGACTTTCGCTGCGACGCCACCCGGCTGGAGACTGTTCTGACCCAGCTCAGAGACCTGACGGGTGAGAACATGGCGGCTGGCGGCAAGCTGGCGAACGAACCGGTGATCGTGGACGTGACCGGGCGGACGGCCCAGGAGATCCGGGACGCACTGGCGGCGTGCCTGGAGGCGACGTGGAGCAAGCAGGGTGAGCGGTGGGTGTTGCTACGCTCGGCCGCGAAGGAGGCAGAGCTCAAATCGGCCCATGAAGCGAGTGTGGCGGCCGAGATCGGGAAAGCGGTCCAGAAGCTGATCGCTGACCGTCCGAAGAACGAATGGAGCGCGCAGGAGGTCGTCCAGGCGGTGGAGGCCGAGCGCAAGTTTCGGGAGAAATTGATCGGTCAGTTCTCGGCGAACCTGCCAGAGGGGGCGCGGGCGACCGTGATCTCAAGCTCTGGCCCCAAGGGGCCTGCCGGGATCGTGCTGGACGCGGCTCTCAAGGCCCTGAGTCCGGCCCGGCTCGCCAAGATGGGCAAGGGCTCTCGCGTTGCCTTTAGCACCTCGCGGACAAACCGACAGGAGAGTCTTGCCGGTGACATCTCGTCGGCTGTCCAGCGGTTTGTGGCGGCGCACAACGCGGTCGTCTCGACGGCGAACTCGATGCCGGAGCTGGACGAGCGGGTGAAATTCGAGGGCACACTCGACCTGAACGCTAAGCCGGTCGCGAACGTTGGCAAGGTGATCGTGGGGGTCGAACGGGACTTTACAGGGAGCGTTTTCTCGGTGGAGGCGACGATCTACGGGCCGGACATGACGGTGTTGGGCAAGTCGAGCGCGTCGTTCGGCGTGACACCGGAGGATGCGACCGAGGCGGCTCCGAGCGGTGGGCGGCACAAGTGGTCGGGCCGGGCCAACGAGATCGCGACCGCGCTCCAGCAGGCGTTTAGGACTGACGATTCTAGTCGCGGGTCTATCAGTCTGGCAACCAACGGGATGTTCCTATCGATCGGATCGGACGACATTGGGGCGACGACGGAGTTCACGGCGGACACATGGCTCGCGCTGACATCTCCTGCGACGGTGGATCCGCTTGCCCTGTTTGTCGGAGAGGCGGTGGCTGACTGGTGCAAGGGCCGGAAGCCGAACTATGTGGCGCGGGTGCCCGACTCGATGTTTGGCCAGACGATGGTGGGGATGCAGACTCCTGAGACTTCGCTTTCCCAGATCGGGGCGCTGACCCAAGCGCGCTGCACGGTCGATGAAGGTGGCGAGATCATGGTGGTCAAGCCGCGCGATTCGTACCAGACCGAGACTGAGCGTTACAACCGGACCGCTCTCCAGACGCTGCTTCGCGCGGCGGCGGGCAAGCACTACCTGACCCTGGACGAGCAGCTGGCGTATGTGC
>CAZGER010000152.1:0-5484 GCA_964524565.1 uncultured Chthonomonas sp.
CTGTAAACGCTATTCACTGTCCCCCTCCCCAACCCGAGCCTCGACCTTCTTCAACCGGTCAAAGAACTCCGGCAAGCGACGCATCAGCGCACTCATCCGAATAAACGCCTTCGCCCGCATCGCTGGCCCGCCCAGATAGTCGCCCGGCTCGTCAATGTCAGAAAAAACCGCGCACCGCGCACCGATCAATGCCTTGTCGACAACTCGCACATGGTCCGCCACACCCGACTGCCCACCCATCATCACCTGGCGGCCCACCGTGACGCTCCCGCTCAACCCGGTCTGCGCCGCGATCACCGTATGGTCACCCACCACCGAGTTGTGACCGATATGGACCATATCGTCCAGCTTCACCCCGTCGCGGACCAGCGTCGATCCGCAAGTCGCCCGGTCGATCGTGCAGTTCGCCCCGATCTCAACGTTGTCACCAATGGTCACCGCACCGACCTGCGGGATCTTCGCCTGCCGGGTTCCGTCCCAGGCGAACCCAAAACCGTCCGCCCCAAGCACCGCCCCAGAATGGACAAGGCACCCCCGGCCCAGAATCACGTCCTGGACCAGCGTCACCCGCGGCTGTAGCACCGTCCCCGCCCCCACAACGCACCGCGGGCCGACGAAACAAAAAGGATGCACCACCGCGCCGTCACCGATCTCCGCGCCGTCGCAAACGACACTGTAAGCCCCGATAGCGACCCCCTCGCCCAGCGTCGCCCCCTCCATCACCGCCGTCGCATGGATCCCAGGCGCAAAAGGCAATCGACGCTCGAACATTCCGAGCACAGTTCCAAACGCCCGCCGTGGATCGTCCGACACCAGAAACGCCCGACCCTCCTGTCCTTCCGGCACAGAACCACAGATCACAGCCCCGACCGGCCCCGAAAGCGCAAGCTCTAAAAACGATGCCGAGGTCGCAAAGGTGATTCCCTCCTCGCAAGGGTCACCGGCCGGCACCGGACGACGGATCAAAAGGTCGGCAGGGCCGTGAAGCCCACAGCCCGTGACGGAGGCTATCTCTCCGAGAGTCCAACCCTTTGTCGCATCACCCATTCCTGAAACTCTTCCGTCACGTTCCTCGCCCCGCGTTGGGTGGCCCTCAACACGTAGCCTCGGCTCTTCACGAACAGTTTGGCCGATTCCTCAAGACCCGAGAGGGCAGGCGAACCACCGCCTCCACCGATCGATGGACTCACCGGCTTGGGAGGCGCCGCGCCGATCACAGAAGCCCCCAAAGGCCCAAGAGTCCGGTCCACGATCGGAAAACTCTCGTCCACCGTCTCCAACGCGAACGCCACACTCTCCCGCGCCCGCGCCGCAAGCGCCGCCTGCTCCTCGTTCGCCCGCCGCTTGACCGATTCGTTGAACGAGGCCGTCAACCGGGCCCTGCCCGCTTCGTACGCCGAAAGGACAGCCGCCGCCTCCGCGTCAAAGTCCGCGTCCATCTCCCGGATCGACCGTCTCAGCTCCTCGACCCGCGCAAGCTGCCGAGCCCTGAACGGGCTCGAGGCCAAACCCGCTGGCTTGCGACCCTTGTCCGGGATGCCCACCTCCCCAGAAAGCTGGATCAGCGCGTCCCCACGACGCCCCGCATACCGCTCGAACAACGCCCTCAGCTCCGTCGCCGCGTCGGACCAAGCCTTGGCGTCCATTGCCCTCATCTCCTCAAGCCCCTGCCGCTCCTCCAAAGCCAGGTTGCCCGCCACCTGTGCCTGCAAGATCTCGATAAACCGCTCCACCGCCTGCTCGCGCGAGGCCAACAGCGCCCGCAAAGCCCGGGAGTGCAGCTCCCGCGCGTTGTCGTCGTAAAGCCGCTCGCCCTCCTTGGCAGAAAGGCTCCCCGAACCGTCCAAAGGCCACTCAGACCCCCGGACACCAGGCACAGCCAAACCCCCGCCAGACTCCGGGAGCCTCACCGAGGCAAAGTCGATAAAAACAGGCTCTGGCCCCGGGGCACACCCCCAGGCCAGAGCCCCCATGAAAACGAACGCGAGGCTAGTTCGTGTCAATCGCCTTGATCGCGGCATCTGTCAGATCGTTCGATCCGTAAACGGCCACGCTGCTCGGAAAAATCAACGAATAGCCGTCCTTCTTGCCGATCGCCACAACAACGTCCCTGGCCTTCTTCGTGATCTCGCCCATCTTTTCGGTCTCAAGCTGGTTCAGCTCCTCCATCATCTGCGAGTGCCAGTCCGAAAGCATCTGGTCGACAGCCTGCTTCCGCCCCTGGAGCTCGGTGAACTGGGTCCGGTCCGCCTCCGTCGGGTTTGGCTTGGCCGCCAGATCGTTGTACTTCTTCGTGTCCGCCTTGATCGCGTTCTTGACCTGCTCAAGCTCGCCCTTCTCAGCCTCGGTCGGGCTCGGCTTGATCGAAAGCGTCCGCAAACGTTCCGCCTGTTGCTGGGTCGCAATGCGGTTCGCCTGCAAAAACTCCAAGACACCCTGCCTCACGTTCAACTCGGTCTGCAGCTTGTCGCGCACCGCTTTGCCGGCATTGGAGTCCGTCAGGACCCTCTGCATGTCCACGATGGCGAACTTGGCCGCTCCGACCTGGAAACCAGAACCTGCCAGGAAGACCACGGCACACACAGCGACGGTCGCCGCAATCGTCGAAATCCCTTTCTTGTCAATCATTTGCTTCTCCTATACATAAACTTTTTAGAAACTTGCGCCAAACGCAAAGTGGGTCCGGGACTTTCCGTCCTCGTTGAACGCAAAATCGATGCGGATCGGTCCGAGAGGCGTCCGGAAAGCCAGACCCACCCCGTAACCAAGGTGCAGCTTAAAATCCTGAGACTGCGTGAACTGCCCAAACTCGCCGTAACCCCCCCAAGCTCCGCCGTAGTCGACAAAACCTATCAGGTTGAACGACTTCTGCACCGGGTGACGGTACTCCAGACTCGTCAAGAACGACTGGCTGCCCCAGAACCGCTGGTTGTCGTAACCGCGCAAAGAGTTCGACCCACCAACGAAAAGCTGCTCAAAAAACGGCACCGTCCCAGTGATCAGACCATACTCGGCCCGCAGGGCGATAACTGGCCTGGGCTCGTCCAGCTGCAATTCCTCGTCCGGCCCCTTCGGCTTGGGCGTCCTCGACCAGTACTTGCGGAACTGCAGCGTCGAACGGACAAAGTTCGACTTGCCCAGAGTGTTCTGGTACTGCGAAACGTTCCCGCCGATCTTCGTGATGTTGCTGTAGCCGGGCTCCAGCAAAAGACGCATCGCCATCCCGTTCACAGGCTCGACAGTCGGGTTGGCCGTGTTGTACTCGTAGCCAAGCTGCAACGTCACAAGGTCACCGTCCTGCTGGACATAGTTCTCAGCCGTCGTGATCGTCAGGTTGATCGTCTTCGAGTTCCGCGCCAACACCCCAAAGGTCGCCTTGTGGCTCTTCCCGTAAGGCCGCACGAACGAAAGCGAAAGACCAGTCTGCCGCTCGTCGAACCGGTCCTGGCCCGTCACGACGTTACCGTTGTCAAACAGACCGTTGCCCGTGAAGTTGTATACAACTTTAGAGAACACCCTTGCGCTCATCGCCGTGTCCTTCCTGTCATAAAACCGGTTGCTAAAGGCCAGCTCCGCGCTCGGGCCGCCGCCAGAGGCAGCCTGGTAAAGCTGCACCCCGATCCCCTGCCCGTTCCCCATAAAGTTAGAGTCGCTGTAGCTCAGCGTCCCAACCAATTTGCTCTGGGGGTCCAGCGCGATGCCCGCGTTCAGCTGGGCCGTCCTCGCCTCCTTAAAATCGATCACCAGGTCGAACACGCTCGGAGAGTCGCCCGTCGCCCGCGAAGGCTTGATCTCCTCGAACCAGTACGTGTAATAAAGCTCCTGAAGGTCCTTCTGGAACTGAGAAAGGCTGAACGGCTCGCCCGGCCTCGTCTTCATCATCCGCCGGATAGTCCCCTCCTTCGTCCTGTTCAGGTTCTGCAGCGTGATCGTCCCGACCGTCGCCTCCAAAAGCTTCACGTTCAAAGTCCCAGGGGACTCGTCGATCGGCCCCAACTGCTCAAAGTCCGCAAAAAAGCCCGCGTCTTCGTAAAGCTTCTTGACCTCGGCCACGATCGCCTGGGCGTTCCGGTTGTTCCAGATCGCCCCGATCTCCTGGTGGCTCTTGATGATCGCCTCGATCTTCTCCGTCGAAACAATCGTGTTCCCCTCGATCCTGATCTCCTTCACGATCGGGTACTCCTCAACGTCAACGACCAAATCCGTCTGGTTGGGCTCCAGGTCCCTGTGCGAGATCGCGACCTTCTTGAAAAACCCCATGCCCAAAAGCTCGTTCTCGTCCCGCTCGATCGCGCTCCGACTCGCCACCTGCCCAGGAGCAAGCCGCATCACAGTCCGGATCGACGACTCGTTCACGATCACGTTCCCCCGGATCGAAACCTCCCGGACAACCCGACCGTCCTGCCCCAAAGCAAACCCGGCGAGCGACGCCACCAAACCCAACACCAGTGCCTTCTTCAACAAAATTTAGCCCTCTGTCCTCGCGAACGTAGTTTAGACGCATACGCCACCCGGCGGTTTTGCCAGGGGACAATACTTGCCCAAACAGGCAAAACGTTACCTAGAACTTCAACGAGTAACCCAGCCCTAGCCGCCAAGGAACCTGCTCGTTCTGCTCCAGAGTCAAAGTCAGCTTCCCAAAGATCCCCGCCTTCGAAGAGGGCGAGTAGCTCACGCCGATGTCGTACTTCGTCCCCCCGAACGCCGGAGAACTCAGCTGCCGGCTCGCCCGGAACACCAGACCCGCGCCAAGCGTCTTTCCGATCCTCACCACCGCACCGTCAAAAGCGTTGTAGTCCAAAAGCATATAGTCCAGACTCAAAGCCTTGGCGATTTCAGCCGTAAAACCTTGCGTCAGGCTCGGAATCGCCAGCGTGAACAACCCCTGGCTCAAAGCCGCCTGGTTAAAACCCCCAAAAATCGAAGAAACCATCGATTCGATAAAGTCTTGCTGCCCGACGATTGCACGGATCTGCTCGGCAGAAAGGTCCGGAGGATCGCTCGTCCCCGTGATGTTCACACCCGCCGCGTCCAGCAGGTCCCCACGGATCTCAAGGTGCAGACGGTACGTCTGGAACCGGTCGCCAGCCTGCTTCACCGTCACGACCGTCGTCCCCGTCAGATCAACATCAACCCTGGGCGGAGCGTCGCCGATCCCCGCCGTCACCGTCACCTTCCCACCCTCGTCCAACTTGATCCGGCTCGCCGGAAGGTTCACCGAACCGGCCTCCAGGCTCAAAGGCGCCCGGACCTCGATCCCGTCCAACGGCCCCTCGATCACCGCTGAACCCTTCAAAACCAAGTCGCCCGTCGGAACGGTCAGGCTCGAACCAGTCCCCATCCGCACCTGTAGTCCGTCGAACTCCGGCATCACCGGCCCCTCGTAAGAGCCCGACATCGGCGGGATCTCCGCCGGTAGGCTCACGAACACACCGTTCCCCTCCACCTCGCCACCGATCTTTGGCCGACCGACCGAGCCCGCCA
>CAZGER010000153.1:0-5470 GCA_964524565.1 uncultured Chthonomonas sp.
TGGATCGAGTAAGCAAATGCAGTACTACGTGGTGTGGCCAGACGGCCAGAAGTTCGGCCCAGCGGACGAGGGCAAGCTCACAGAGTGGCTAGCCGAGGGCCGAATCAACGCTGACACGGAACTGGAGTCGGTGGTGGACGGGTCGCGGACGAAGGTGGGCGCGCTGGCAGGCATCGCGGCCGCCGCCCAGCCGGTTGCCGCAAGCCCTGTGACGCCGACGCAGACAGCCTCACCAGACCGGTACTTTGTGATCGGGCAAGGGGGCCAGAAGTTCGGCCCGGCGGACGTTGCCACGCTCAGCCAGTGGGCGGCGGAGAACAGGCTGACCGCCACGAGCGAGCTTGAACACGAGACGACCGGTAAGCGGACGTTTGCGGGCCAGGTCCCTGGCCTGGTCATGCCGATCGGCCAAACGCAGGCATCTCCTGTCCAGCCTTATGGCGGCGTCGGAGGACAGCAGGGCTCCAGTCAGCCCTCGTACGCGGCTTACCCGCGCGAGACCAGTGCCGAAGGCGGCAAGACTGAGGCGATCGTCAGCTTTGTTTGCAGCGCGATCGGGGTGCTTTGCTGTCCGTGCCTTATGTGCGGCGCCGGGATCATTCTCGGCGTGATCGCCAAACGCAAGGGCAGCCCCTTGGGCCAGGCGGCGATCATCGTTGGCATCGTCTGTTTCCTGCTCGGCACGGTCATCGGGGTCGCCTCATTCATGTCCAACCCTGAGCTCCAGAACTTGTTGCAAGGCAGGTAGGTCAGCCGATCAGGGAGTCGAAGACGTCGTTGGCGTCGCGGACGGCCGCGCGCATCGCGTCCTCGGCGGTCGCGGTGTCGCGGATGGCCAGGGCCTTGGCGATCGCGTCTTGGTCCATTCTTTTTGCGGCTTGCTCGCACGCCTCCCAGGAGAGGATGCTGCGGACGATCCGCTCGACCGCCTGGTCTTCGTCGTCGTAGGGCCTGGGCTGCATGTCGTGGCCGAACCACCGGTCGTACCCACTGTCCAGAAAGACCCTGGCGAGGGCGACGTTGAACCCGTTCACACGGACGCCAAAGTCGATGTCGTACTTGCCTGGGCCGCCAAGGAGCAGGCCGTCGTTGTAGCCCTGGCTGTTCAGGTGGGTGTGGAAGAGCGTTCCGGCATCGACCTCTTCGATCGTGTCGTACACGGCGTCGAGTCCGATCATCTCGGAGTGCCCGATCTCTTTGTTGACGCCCAGGCGCGACGGGTCGATGCCGTACTGAGCGGCGACCCGCGTCCACAGGAGGATCGCGCTGGCGGTCGTCGGGGGCATCATGGCCGGGTGCCCCTCGTTTGGTTTGGGTTCGATGCACAGGTAGAGGTCCCCGCCGGCCTGCTGCTCGTACCGGCATAGGGCGGCGAGGCTGGCCTTGAGGTTCTCGTACATCGTGGAGAGGGCGGGTGTGACCAGGTCGTAGCCCCACGATCCGTTCCACAGGACGAGTGTCGGGGTGTGGGCAGGGTGCCACACGCTCCGCAATGGGCCGTAAGCGAGGTCCACCGTGCGTTCTCCGAACTCGTTGGCCTTGGCGCGCTCGTGGGGGTCGAGGGACGCGATGCCGCCGTAGGCGAACCTGGCGTGGGCGCCTGGTGTCACCATCGCGAGGGTGAGTCCGGCCGAGCCCATCGCATCGACGACTGCTGCGGCGTTGGCCTCGTTCACCTCGGCGTCGTAGTGGAGTTCAAAGCCAAGCTCAATCGTGTCGGGGAGGCGCGGCCTGACCTTCTTTTGCACCAGACCGGGGACGGCCTGGGTCGGTAGGTTTTCGCCGGACCAGCCTGGTCTGGCGTCGGCGGGGACAAAGCCGCCCTTTCCGGCATTGAAGGTCCAGCGGCAAACACTGTGGAGACGGCGCATCGCCTTTATGATGCCCGATCATGGGGGGCTGGGGCGCGGCGGACGGCCACAGAATCCTTTCGTTCGGCTCAGGGCTCTGTACAGGTATGGGGCAATCAGCGGAGTCTTCTTCTTACAAGCTGGTGATCGTGGGCGGGGGCACTGGCGGCATCACCATCGCTGCCAGGATGAAGAAGCACTTTCCTGCCGCCTCGATCGCGCTGCTAGAGCCGAGCGAGCACCACTATTACCAGCCGATGTGGACGCTGGTCGGGGGTGGGGAGGTCGACAAGTCGACGACGGTCAAGCCAGAGTCTTCGGTGATGCCAGAGGGGATCGCCTGGATCAAGGCGCGGGCCGAGACCTTTTTGCCGGAGGTGAACGCCCTGCTGACGGACAGCGGGCAGCGGATCGAGTACGAGATCTTGGTCGTCTCGCCCGGGTTGGTCATCGACCTGGCGGCGATCAAGGGGCTGCCAGAGGCGCTCAAATCTGATCCCAGGGTTGTGACGAACTACTTGTTCGAGTACGCCGACAAGACTTTTGAAGCTGTTGAGGCGACGCGCAAGGGCAGGGCAATCTTTACCCATCCGTCCACCCCGATCAAGTGCGGCGGGGCGCCGCAAAAGGCGATGTACCTTTCGGAAGATTTCTGGCGCCAGCACGGGGTGCGGGACGATGTGGAGGTGTGCGGGTACTTTGCCACGCCCTCGATCTTTGCCGTGCCTCTCATCCGGGAGGCGCTGGATCCGATCATCGAGCGGCGGGACATCCACATGCACTATCGGCGGGATCTGGTCGAGGTGCGACCTGAGACGAGCGAGGCGGTGTTCGTGAACCTGGACTCACCAGGGGAGACGGACGTGGTCAAGTACGACTTTCTCCACGTCACGCCCAAGATGTTTCCGCCCAAGTGCGTGGCCGAAAGCCCGTTTGCCCACCAGGAGGGTCCCACCAAAGGGTGGTTCAACGTGGACATCCACACCTTGCAGAGCCCGGACTTTCCCAACGTGTTCGCCCTGGGCGACTGCGCGGCACTTCCGACCAGCAAGACAGGCGCCGGCATCCGCAAGCAGGCCAAGGTCGTTGAGGAGAACATCCTGCACTTTCTGGGCGGGACGGTGGCCGAGCCCAAGTACGACGGCTACACATCGTGCCCGTTGGTGATGGGGTACGGCAGGTTGATCCTGGCGGAGTTCGACTACAACGACAACCTCAAGCCGAGTTTTCCTGGCCAGCCGCTGAAAGAAAAGTGGTCCATGTACATGCTCAAGAAGTACGGGTTGCCGGTGCTTTACTGGAAGTTCATGCTCCGGGGCAAGGCGTAAGGCTCGCGGTGGAGGCGGCTTTCTGGTATCAGTGACCTGTGTTTGCGAGTTTGGCTCTCCAGGCCGCCGTCTTCGGCCATGACCATTACGTTTCCAGGGACTCTGCCTGGTGTTGGTTTGCGGACCCTCGCGCGCTGTGGGTCGGCGAGCAGGTCCTGACGGGCGGTGTGAGCTCGGCGGGGGACATCGTTGCGAACGTCTACAACCCTGTCACTGGGGCCAGGCAGGACATCGTGCTGGCCAAGTCGTTCCAAAAGGACGACCACTGCAACCCCTCGTTCTTGCGGCTTCCAGACGGTCGCCACGCGGCGTTCTTTTCCAAGCACACGGGCCCTGAGATGTTCATGTCGACCACCCAGGGCACGGACATCACCAAATGGTCAGCCCCTGCCGCGATCGGTGCGAACGACGGATCGTACAAGGGGCCGTCCGGAGCGCTCAACGCCTACACCTATCCAAACCCCCAGCTTTTGACCGAGGAGAAGGGCCGCGTGTACCTGTTCTGGCGAGGGATGAACTGGAAACCGACGGTCTCTTACTCCGACGACATGGGCAAAACGTGGTCGACGGGCAAGATCGTGGTCTCGCCGCAGGGTGACGCACCCGGGGTTCGGCCCTACGCCAAGTTCGCCGGAGACGGTCGGAGCGCGATCCACATGGCGTTTACAGACGGCCATCCGAGGAACGAGCCCACCAACTCGGTCTACTACGCCAGGTACGAGCGCGGGTTCTTTACGCGGGCCGACGGCACCAAGGTCGCTGCGTTCCAGAGTCTGCCGTTCCGTCCGGACCAGGCCGATGTGGTTTACGACGGGAGGGCCGAGGGCGTCCGGTCGTGGATCTGGGACGTCGCGGCGGGCGGTCAGTCCGGCCCGGTCGTGACCTACAGTCGTTTGCCGTCGGAAGACCGCCACCAGTACCGCTATGCCTGGTGGAACGGCCGTCGGTGGGTGGATCGGAAGATTGTGGACGCTGGGAAGTGGTTCCCCCAGACGCCGGAGGGGAAGACCGAGCCTGAGCCGCACTACTCCGGCGGTGTCGTGCTGGACCCGGCAGACCCGCGGATCGTGTACCTATCGCGGCCGGTGAACGGGAGGTTCGAGATCGAGCGGTGGTTCACGGCGGACGGGGGCGACACCTGGAGCCACGTCGCGGTCACGGGAAACAGCAAGCACGACAGTGTCCGGCCGTTTGTGGTGAGGGGCGTGCGTCCGTTCCCTTCCGGGCCGAACGTGTTGTGGATGAACATGAACAAGTACGTCCACTACACCGACTACGCCGGGACTCTCCAGGCAACGAACGAGGACCTGGCCCAGCCGGTGCCGGTCGCCCCGATGGCGGCGGCGGACAAGGTCTGGGGATGGGTGCGCAGCAATCCCAGCCAGTACCAGAACTATGAGTGGACGGTCGCGCCGCTGTACTCGGGGGTTTTGGAATATGCGAGGGAGCGGAACGTCCCTGCGGCGATCGAGTGGCTGAGGGAACAGGGGAGGAAGATCTCTTACCGGATGGGCCCACGCAAGGCGATGGCGGACGACGTCGCGGTGGGCCAGGCTTTCCTTGGCCTGTACGAGATCGACCGCGACCCGGCGCAGATCGGCCCGGTGCAGGCTTGGCTCGACGGGTTTGTCACGATGCCCCACACGCGGGGTCTGGAATGGAAGGACGGCGTCCACAACGAGGAGATGGCCTGGTGCGACGCCCTGTTCATGGCTCCGCCAGCGATGGCGATGCTCTCTAGGATCACGGGGGACGCCAAGTACGCCAAGCGGATGAACGAGCTGTGGTGGAAGACCAGCGACTACCTGTACGATCCCTCGGAGCAGCTCTACTTCCGCGATTCTCGCTACTTTGGGCAGAAAGAGGCAAACGGCAAGAAGGTCTTTTGGTCTCGAGGGAACGGGTGGGTGCTGGCGGGTCTTGCCAGGGTGCTCGACAACCTTCCGGAAGACTCCCCGGACAGGGGCGGTCTTGAGCGGCAGTTCGTGGCGATGGCCAACCGTCTGGCTGGGTTGCAGACTCCGGACGGGACGTGGCACGCCAGCCTGCTCGACCCGAGGTCGTTCCCGAACAAAGAGACGAGCGGGACGGGGTTTTACGTGTACGCAATGGCCTGGGGGATCAACCAGGGACTGCTGCCTCGGGCGCGGTTCGAGCCTGTCGTCAAGCGCGGATACGCGGCGCTTTGCTCGTGCGTGGACCTCAACGGCAAGTTGGGGTGGGTCCAGCCGGTTGGTCAGGATCCGCGGGTTGTGAAAGCCTCGGACACGGACGCGTACGGTGTCGGGGCGT
>CAZGER010000154.1:0-5407 GCA_964524565.1 uncultured Chthonomonas sp.
ATCCTTGTGCGGCACCGGCCAAGGAGGGTATCAGTGTTTCCAGAATGGACGTGGATCGTGGGCTTCATGATTGGGGCCTCGGTCGGCAGTTTTCTCAACGTAGTCATTTACAGGCTGCCCCGCGGATTGAGCATCAACAAGCCCCGCCACAGCTTTTGCCCGACCTGCAAACAGCAGTTGACATGGCGCGAGTTGATCCCCCTAGCGAGCTGGGCGGCACAGGGCGGTAAGTGCCGGTTCTGCAAGGCCAAGGTCTCACCCAGGTATTTCATTGTCGAGTTGGTCACAGGGGCCCTGTTCGCAGCGATTTGGTGGCGGTGGTTCGCCGGTGGTGCGGCAGACGCCCTGGTCGCCTACGAGAACACGGACATCGTGACTGGCATCGGGTTTATGCTGTTCGCCGCCGCCTTGGTCGCAGCGATCGGCACAGACCTCGCCCACTACATCATTCCGGACGAGGTCAACGCTTTCATGCTTGTGACCGGGCTTGGAATGAACGTCGCCAGGATCGTCAAGGGGTCACCTGACGCCTGGCTCTGGGGCATGCCGAGCGCGGTCGCTGGAGCCTTGGTCGGAACAGTCGCCCTATGGGGGATCGCGTTTTTGGGGAGGCTCTTGTTCCAAAAGGACGCGATGGGCCACGGGGACATCAAGATGGCCAGGGGGATCGGCGCGGTCCTGCTGCCCTTGGGGGCGGGCATCTCGTTCGGGCTCGCCGTGATCCTGGGTGCGGTCATCGGGGCGGTGCAGGTCTGGGCCAGGTCGAAATCAGCCGCGGGGAACACCGGCGGTGGCGGGGAAGTCGAACCAGGTGTCAGCGCGGGAGGCGGTCACGAATCCGAGATCGACAACTATGCGCCGGAAAGCATCGGGTCGTTGCTCAAATGCGGCCTGGGTTATCTGGCCTGGTTCGATGCGATAGGGCTCTTGGTGCCCAAGTTCTACGAATCTTGGTTTGGTGAAAACCCGTACGCGGTCGAAGAGATAACGGACGAACCTGAGGTAGAACACACAATGATCCCGTTTGGGCCGTTTTGGCCCTCGGGGCACTGGGTGTAGTCCTATGGGGGCCGTTCTTTGT
This sequence comes from uncultured Chthonomonas sp., assembly GCA_964524565.1. Classification (GTDB taxonomy): domain Bacteria; phylum Armatimonadota; class Fimbriimonadia; order Fimbriimonadales; family Fimbriimonadaceae; genus UphvI-Ar2. Next base: position 1,082 of record CAZGER010000154.1, read on the forward strand.
CGGCCTCGTCGAATCGTATGTGCGCGCGAATTTCGGAGAATGAGTGGGAACAAGGGAGAAACATGGGCAGTCATAAAGGTGTCTGACCGGAGTAGGCCATGAGGAAGAGGCAAACAGCGTTTACAATCATCGAACTTCTGACAGTGATCGCGATCATCGCGATCCTGACAGGGATCATCGTTCCGGTCTACAGCCGGGCCAAGGACAATGCGAACCGCAGCAGCGACATGGCGGACATGAACTCGATCCGTGTCGCACTGGGGCTTTACCGCGAAGACCAAGGGGCCTACCCTCCGCAACTCTTGGGCTACGTGACGCTCTATTCGAGCGGGCCGAACATCGGTAACGTCATCCCGGCGCACGAGATCAAGGGGTACATCTACCCGGCCAGGCTCCAGAGCATCTCTTCGTTGACCCCGGTCCACGACACGTTCTCGCCGACGGCGACGACGAAGGCCGTCTTCCCGAACCAAGACCCGTTCGCCCTCGGTTCTGCCGCCCTGCTGGACCTCAACGGTGACGGGGCCGTGACCCCGGCCGACGACACGGCCGGCGCGAGGCAAGCCTACGGCCCGGCAGACGGAGACGTGTGCTGGAGCACGGCCCTGAACGGTGTCGTGGCCAACTGCGGCGCGACCCCGACCCTCGACTTTTACGCGGTCAGCGGCTACGACGTGACCGAGACCAAGATCCCGACCGGCGTCCGCACAGAGCTGCGGTACTCACGGTTCTGGACCAACTTTGCCGTCGGCACGGGTGCCGGGTTCGGCAACGGGTCAGAGTTCGACGATCCGCGACAGCTCGGGTACTCGAGCCCTCCGGACGACACTGTGGTCACCTGGAACACCTACTACCGCGAGTTCACCTCGCCGGGTGTGCCGAGTGCGATCCGCAAGGACATCATTTTGTACCTGGGTGGCAGCGCCCGGCCGTTTGACTCCAAGGCCGCGTCGGACTACTCCTGGAGACAGAGACCGTAACCACTGGCCCCTTGGCTAGTACAAGAAGGAAAGACGCTATGTTAGTTGGCATGTCACGCAGACGTCACGTCACGGGAGCCTCCCTTATCGAGGTCCTGACGGTGATCGTGGTGTTCCTGGTTGGAATACTGGCCCTTGCGCAGGTCTTTCCCCCCGGCCTTGGGATCCTTCGGACCACCAGGGCTCAGACCCAGGCCACCGCGCTGGCAAGGTCAGAGGCCCAAAGGCTCCTTGGCCAGTCCGGGCAGTTGCCGGAGTTCATCGCCTCGGCCTCCTTCAACGGTGTTTCCGTCGTCCTGGTGCCCTCCAACGATCCGAACGAGCTGAACCCGCCGCCGGACAATCCTGGCGCCGGCACTGGGCTCGTCGATCCGCAAGGCAACGTCATCGTGGCGGGCAACCCTGTCGGTCACTGGACCAAGGTCAGCGGCCCCAACAGGATGAACCGCGTCGTCGGCGAAGGCAGGCCCGTTCCCCAGCCGGTGGCGGTCGGTGGCGAGTTGGCCGGCGTCCTGCACCTGATGTTCGCGCCGATCTACCACGTTTACAACGCTACGACCGACACCACCCAGGGCAACGTCCTGACCGTTTACGGCAACGACCTTGAGGCCCGCACCGGTGACACGGACAACCAGATCCCTGCTCCGGCAGAGACGAACTACCCGACCTACACGTACACCTTCGTGCCTGCTTCTAAGGCGACGAACGCGGCGAACACCCCGTTCCCCAACGAGGACCAGATCTGGATCGGCAGACTGCAGGACCCGGTCGCACTGACGCTGTTGCGGCACGGCCACAGGATCTCCATGTCGTTCACCTACGATATCGGTGCCGGTAACGTGCGCACGGTCGAGACGATCTCCTCCATCCCCGGCGTCGTGGACGTGGTCAACAACCCGGCCTACGCCGAGTTCGGCAACTACGCGGTGATCTCGCTCCCGCGCATCCTGGACACCCCTCCGACGACGTTCAACTCGGCCAACTATGGCCAGGTCGAGCCTTCGTCGATCCGCGTCCAGAGGCTTTTCCAAGAGATCCCGAGGGCGCTTGCTTTCAACCCGGCCGACCCGTACCAGTTTAAGTCGTACAACCGGGCGCTTGGCACCCTCCTGACGAACCCGTCCGGAGCCGCCACCAGGATCCAGACGAGCGACGGCGTCTCCCACCCGTTGCTTGTCCGCGCCGACTACTCCGTCTACGACTGGCGCATCATCCGCGACGAGTTCGAGGTTCCCCGGGCATTCGCCGGTGGCAGCCTCAACCCGGTCGCCAAGCTTGTCCTGAACTCGATCCAGTCGGCGTCCTCACCGACGGCTGACGGTTCGATCTACGGCGGCGTCGCGCTGGCGGCAGACACTTTTATGTACACCCCGGACCTCGCCGGAGCGCTGGGCCGACAGGACTTCGTGCTGATGGACATCCGGACCGGCGGCGTCATCGCTGGGAACACCGGTTCTGCCGGGAGCGCGTACGTGGTCGACAAGTCGAGCGGGAACGTCAAGTTCATCGACACTGACACCTCGGACGGTTTCGCGATCACTGGCCAGGTCTGGCTTCCAGGCGCGCTCCCCTCGGACCCGTGGGTCTCTTCGGGCCCGATCGAGCTGGCGGGCAGGAAGGTGAAAGCGATGTACATGGGCAAGGGCGAGTACTCGGTCCAGATGAGCAAGGCCGCGTCCTCTTACAAGACCGTCTACCCGGCGTTGTCCTCGGACATGGCTGCCGGGCAGTGCTACCCCGGCGGTTCCAACGGGTGGGGCCAGACGAACCGGCTTTACTTCCCCTTGACCGACCTTGGACAAAAGGTGACGATCGGCGACCTCCGGCTGGCCGGTGGCCCGCTCGGGATCGTCCGAGACCGTGACTTCAAGATCAACGGCAAAGAGACGATCGCGGGGACGACCCTGGCCTATGCCGAGGTCCCTGGCAACTTCGACTTTTCGCAGACTGGCGACGCGGTCCGGCGTGTTTCCGGCGCGAGCCTGAAAGTCCGGGCCTTCTTCAATCCGCAGACGTTCCTGCTGACCTCGGACCAAGCGGACAACTTTGAGCGGATCAAGCGCTGGTCGCAGACCTGGCACAAGGTCGAGACCGAGACATTCGATTCTGGAGCGAACAACTAAATGAGAGCGACGGCGAAAACGAGAGCGTTCACGCTTATTGAACTGATCACGGTGATGGCGATCACAGCCATCCTGCTGACGATCATCGCTGTCCCGTTGGTGCAGAGCTTCAACCTCACCAGGGCCGCCCAGGGGTTTGCAGACGCCCAGAACCGCGCCAGGTCGCTCATCAGCGACATCCAGCGCGAGATCTCGAACTCTGCCGGAGTGCGCGACAATTCAGGTTCCAAAGGGAGCCTCGTCGTCATGGTCCCCGACCTGGCCGGGGCGCCGATGCAGGTCTTTCTGCCGTACACGAAACTGGACATCGTCAAGCCGTCGGCCGGCGACCCGTCCTCGCGCGTCGGCACGGTCTACATCGATCCTGACACTGGCAAGGCCGACCCGACCTTGACCGTACCGAAGGGCCAGGCGAACCTTCCTGGCGTTCCGGGCGAGTCGCTCGTCCGCTACTTCGTGTGCCGCAGGGATCCGTTCCTTGCGTACGACAACCCTTGGGTCCAGTACGGCAAACCGGGCGGGGGCAAGTGGCTCTCGGCAGGCTTTGGCCGGGACAACCTGTACGTCCTCATGAGGGCGGAGGTCACCCCCTATAAATGGGAGAACGTCCTTGGCGTTCCGACCAGGGTCGTCAACTCTGACTTCTTTATCGATGGCGACCGAGACGCGGACCCCAACACGACCGGCCCTGTCTATGACGATCCGTTCTTTATGGACCCGCTGGCGATGGCGAGCACGGCCCTCCCGTACGCCGCCCAGCCTTGGGACCCGGCCGACCGCAACGAGATGGTCCGCAACTGGCTGAAGAAGGCCGCGATCGTCACGGAGTTCAGCCGCTACGACATGATCATGCCGAACGTGAACAAGCAGAACAACCAGGTTTTGTTCGACGGCAACACACCGATCGTCGTGCCGCTCGTACGCTTTGCCCCGACCCGCGTGACCACAGAGGCCGCCACGGCCCAGCTAGCAGTCCGACCGGGCGAAGAGACCGTCAACACCGACAAAGTCGGGCCGGACGTGTACCAGACCCCCTACGGTTCGTGGGCGAACGCCTTTGCCACGATCTACCCGTCGCTCTACAACCCTGGCACTGGCCCAGCGGCCCTTTCGGCAGGTATGCCGCGCGTGGCGTGGAACTCCCCGGCCGGTGTCATCGACATGCTGCTCGATGCCAACGACGACATCTCGCTTTTCAACGGTTTCGGCCTGATCTTCAACAT
>CAZGER010000155.1:0-3813 GCA_964524565.1 uncultured Chthonomonas sp.
CCAACGAGACCCTCCTCAACTTCAACTGGATCCTCGCCACCGAGACCGCCCGCGCCCCCATGCTCAGCATCGGCACAAGCTCCGACCGCATCTTCACCCCGCCCGGGTACCGCTCTTACTTCGCGACCCTTGCCAAGACCATCCCAGGAACAAAGGTCGCCCCCTACGTTGGCGTCTCCTGGTCTGAGTTTGAACAGGAGTGGCTGTTCCCCGTCGGTCTCACCTGGCAGATCAACCCCAATTGGTCCGTCATGCCAATGTCCGACGGTCGCAACGGCCACCTCCTGCTCACCTACTCCGCCAACGGCTGGGCCTACACCGCCATGCTGCTCAAAGGCAGCAAGTTCGGTGTCAGCGTCGGCGTCCAGTTCTGACGGTCTAGTAGGTCACCTCGACGGTCCAGTCCCAACCGTTGTTGAACCGCCCGTCCAGCCACCCCTGCGTGGCAGACATGAAGCTCACGTGAGCACTGCCGGCAGAGAGGCCCATCCACAGCTGGTCCTGCGGAATGACCATGTTCAACTGGGGGTACGTCCCGGTCAAAAAGTCGGTTCGCACGATCGGCCCGTAACGGTAGTACGCATAGTCGTAGCCGCCAAAGGCCCGAAGGGTGTAAGACTTCGCGCCCTCCTGCTTCGGGATCTTCACGACCGCGTGCATCCCAAAGTAGTCGCCCTCGATAAGTACCTCGGTGCTGTACGACCCGTGGATGATCGACTTGCGCTCCTCTAGCCGGATCGTCGCCGTGGTCTCACCGACCTTCACGCTCTTACCCTCGACACTCTTAAAGACCTCAAGCTTCAAAGTGTCCGTCCCCGTGCTGGCCTGTGCCTTGTAAATGACCCTGTCCACCGTCGTCAAAAAGCCCTGGTTGCTCTCCAACTTGCCCGAGCCCTCGACAGTCCAGATGTACTTGTAGTTCCCCTCGCCAGCCGGCATGTCCGGCATAAAGTCCACGTGGAACAGCCTTGTCTCACCGGTCTTGAGCGAAGTCACGTTCGGAACAATGATCGGCCGCTGCTTGATGACCTCGACGTTCGCCTGGACCTGGGCAAGGATCGCAGTCGTCGAGGCGTTGCGCGCCGTGATCAGGATCGTGTCCTTGCCCTCGGTCTCTGCGTTCACCGGGAACACCGTCATGACCGTGTCGTTCTCCAGCGTCTGCACCGACTGCCCGTTGAGCATGTTCACTTTGCCGTACAGCGACTTGAACTCATAGCTCACGTCCGTGCCAGGTGTCGGCTTGTCGATCCACACGAGCTCGACCAGCGAGCTGTCAATACCAGAAACATTGACGTCCCCGGCAACGATCACTGGCTTGCTGACCTTCGACTTCGCCTTCATCTTTGTGATGTCGATGTCGTAGAACTCGGCCTGCTTGCTGTTGGCAGCGTTCACAAGCTGGATGATCACGTCGATCGCCCCGGCCGCGATGTCTACCGCCGACATCACCGCGAACACCCTGCCCGCATAAGCCAGGTACTCCTCGCCTGCCGCCTGGCCACCCGTGGCCGTTATGAACTCCGCCACCGCCAAGAACACCGCAGATCTCAGCGTCGGATTGTCCCAAACGCCCGAAACCGCCGAGTTGAACGCACCCTTGTAGTCGCCGTCCCGGATCGCCGGGACCACTGTTCCCAGCTGGGTCGCCATGCTCGTCATCAGGTTGTTCAGTCCCTGCGACTTCGTCATGTACGCCTCAAAAGCCTCAGGGCTCGCCTTGGCAGGCAAGATCACATTGAAGATTGCCGGGAACAGCCAGTCCAAAATCATCGAACGCAGCGCCAGGCTGTCGTAGGTGTTCTGCCTCTCGCCAGGAACCTCCGAAAGCACACCAGGGCTCGACCCGATCCCGAGCAGGGTGGCCTTGTACTTCGTCACCGTCGCCCCTTCCGCCTCGGACATGGGAAGGGCATAAGGGCCGGTTCGAACCGGACTGTAAGCGTAGTCGCCAGTCAACAGGGCCGCCATGACAGTGCTGACAAAACCGTTGTAGCCCGAAACCGGGGCCAGCTCCTGGCTCACAGCCTCGTGCGGGTCTGGCACGACAGTGCCGTCCTCCGTCTTGTAACTCACCCGGTCGATGAAAAGGTGGGCACGTCGCCGATAGTGGTTGGTCACGAACACGTCGTTCCCGTCACCCGGCTGGATCTCCACCCCGCTCAGGTACTCGGGCTGGACCGCCACACCCCGCGAATGGAAGTTGCTCGCAAACGCCTCGATGTCCGGCTTGATCCGGGTCATCAGGGTCTCTTCCGACTCGCCCGCCGCCAGACCCGCCGCGATCGACGCTTCAAGCGTGTCGATCAGCGGCGAGTCGAAAAGCTCGTCCATCGGCCCGGCGCGAAACTCGCTGACCATCGCGTACAAGCCCGCCCCATAATGGGCCATCGCGACCGCCATGCTCCTGGCCGTCACGTTCGGGTGCGCCTTGCTGACGACCGCCGGCAGGAGCACCTTGTCGTTGGCGTCCACGACGATCACCATCTGTGGGCCGTCGTTGTAGATCTTCGTCTGGATGGCGCCGCCCGAGGAAACAACCTCAGAACCGATGCTCGACGCAACCTTGAACTTCGCCCCAGGCACCGCCGATGGAAGGTCCAACATTCCAGGCACCGTCGTCTGTTTCAGGGCGAAAGTGCCGCCACCTGTCGTCGTGCCGCCTGTCGTCGTCCCACCGGTCGTGCCAGACCCACCTAAACCGCCGCAACCAGACGTGTAAAAAACCGCCGCCAAACCGGCGAACACCGCTAAAGACAAAGGAAAGCGTCTCATGCTCCTACCTGCACGAAGGACTCTAACCACCAGGCGTGAAAAAACCGTGAAACCCGGTTCCCCCGTGAAAAAGCCTACGACCGGCCGATCACGTCCGCCAAACGGTGCGCCCGCTCGACAAGCTCACCCACCGGCAGCCCGTGGTCAAAGCCCGTGGCCCGCGCCGCCCGGACCTCCGCCTCCGGCATAACAGCAAGCGCGTCCAAAACGGACTTCTCCTCGGCCAGGGACCTGCTGTGCCCAGACTCCGCCCTTACGCGCTCCGCCGCGTCAACGATCCACACACCCTCCGCCCGCCCAAGAGCGACAAGGCTCATCCCGATGTGCTCCAGGGCAATGTCGCGAAACCGCAAAAAGTGACCCTCGTGCGCCGCCAGCAACCCGCCCTGCAGGTACGCCGCCGCCTTCTCCAGCCTCCCCAGCCGCACAAGCACGTACCCCAGCGCCGAACACGAGTAGACAATCACCTTCCGGTCCAGGTTCGCCAGCCCCCAAGAGTGCGCCGCTTCCAAGACCGACACTGCAGCCTCCCAGTTTCCCGCCGCGATCTCCAAGTGACCAAGGTTCGCCCGGGTGATCGCGCGCTGCATGTCGCCGATGTACGTCCCGTCTGCGAACCTCTCGATCAACCGCTCGTAGGGCCCCCTCGCCTCATCCAGCCGAAGTTGGTGCCAAGCGAACGAGGCCAGGTTGGCCTCCGAGCCCGCGATCATCGGTTCGTGCCCAATCTCGATCGCCAGGGCCAGCGCACGCTCGGTCAGGGCCTGCGCCTCCTCCCACTCCCTGCGCTCGAACACCACAAACCCCATGAACAACAGCGCCCGGCCCATGGCCAACTTGTCCCCTTCTGCATGCTCAATCATCAGCTCGCAAAGCTCGTAAGACCGGTCGTGCAGGTTCAAGACCCCCGCAAACACCGCCGCGCAGTAAACGACCTGGAGCCGGTCCTGGCTCCAGCCCGAAGTCGCCGCCAAGACCTTCTCCAAAAGCTCCAACGTCGCCGGAGGGTCTGCGTGCGACGACGGCCGCAGCCCTGTC
>CAZGER010000155.1:3823-5345 GCA_964524565.1 uncultured Chthonomonas sp.
TCGACCGCATCAGAGCCAGTGCCCCGTCCGGGTCCGCGCTCAAAGTGTCCTCGACAAGCTGGAACGCGTCCCGGCCCACGTTCGGCCCAGACGCCTCCACCGACGCCCCCGCGAAAGCCTCGCCCGAGCCCTGCCTGATCGCCTCACCCAGCTTCAAAAAGTTCGCCGAAGGGTCACAGCCGAGCTCGGCCCGGAACGCCGTCACCGTCTCGTCGAACATCTGCAGAGCCGCCGACCGTCGACCCAGCTTCAGGCAGCACTGGATCCCCGTGCCCGCAGCAGACTCTGAAAACGGGTCCGCGGCCAAGAGCCTCTGGCAAAGGGCCAGACCGCCGGCCCAGTCCTCCTCTTGGGTCAGCCTGCCCGCCAGCCGCTCCGCCGCAGATGTCCACTTGCCCTGCCAGTACACCCTCGCTTGGTTCGCCCATTCGTTGTCCCAACTCGCGCAGAACTCCCCGTCCACCAGCGCCACGAACCTGGCAAGCAGGTCGGTCAGTCCGTACCCCTGCGCCTGCAAACACCGACTCAACAGGTCCTCGGCCTCGTCCAGGTCCGACTCCACCTCGCCCGGCAAGATCCAGACCTCCCCAGCGTCGCTCTCAAACACCCTGTGACCAGCCAGCGTCCTCCGAAGGGCGCTCAGGGCCGAACGCAGGCTCCCCCTGGCCCGCTCTTCGTCAGAATCGGGCCAAAGCGACCGGCACAGCTCGTCGCGCGTCGTCCGGCGGCCCCGCGATGCCGCAGTCCGGGCCAAAACCTGCGCCGATTTGGACGTTTCAAACCTCAGCTGGGCCCCGTCCGGGGTCCAGCCGCTGAAAGCTCCAAAGTAGCTGAGCCGAACCATGCGCCCCAACCTGCAGGATACTCGCCAGCCCACCTTCGGACGGTGTGTAAAGGACCAACCCGGATTCTTTGCCATGCGCCTAAAGACATGCCCCACTCCGTGCCGACAATCTTCCTTGGATCATCGGGCCTGACCGGGCCTGACAAAGGAGAATTCGACAACATGCCTTACTTTGCCTATACAGCCATGGACGCCACAGGGCGCCAGGTGAAAGCTGTCATTGAGGCCGATAACGAGGCCCTGGTCATCGGGCGACTGAGGGAGCAGCAGCTCCAAGTCGTCGACCTTAAGGAGCTAAAAAAGAAGTCTGCGACCAAAATGGGCAAGCAGAAGATCAAAATGCGCGCCCTGGTCGTGTTCTCCCGCCAGTTCGCGACCATGATCGATGCAGGCATCCCCATTCTCCGGTGCCTGGAGATCCTCGGCAACCAGACCAAGGACCCCGTCCTCAAACCCACCCTCGAGTCCGTCACCATCGACGTCAAAGGTGGACTCGCCCTCAATGAGGCGATGGCCAAGCACCCCAACGTCTTCTCCAAGCTCTACGTCAACATGATCCGCGCCGCAGAGATCGGAGGCATCCTCGACACGATCCTCGACAGGCTCTCCGGCTTCCTGGAGTACGAGGCAGAGGTCAAAGGCAAGATCAAGAGCGCGATGATGTACCCCGTGCTCGTC
>CAZGER010000156.1:0-5330 GCA_964524565.1 uncultured Chthonomonas sp.
TTGGCGGATGCACGGGCACCGAGTCCACGACCACGCCGGAAGGCACGAACACGACGACCCCGGCTCCCGAGGGCGGCGAAGCGACCCCCGAATCTGCCACCAGCACCTCTGAAGCCATGCCGGCTCCTGGCACGGAAGGCGGAGCTGCTGCCGGCACAGAAGCCCCGACCGCTGGCGGCGAAGCCCCAGCCGCCGGTGGAGAAGCACCGGCTGCCGGTGGCGACGGCGAAAAGACCGAGGGCCACTAGGCTTGCGACGCGCCCCCTGTGCCTTGGCACGGGGGGCGCTTTTGTTTCTGCGCAGGCTGATCCTGGCAGGCTGATCAAAGGTAAAACTGCCGTCTATGGCAAGGGTCGCCATCTACCCCGGTTCGTTCGATCCTCCGACCTTGGGCCATATCGACATCGTCAAGCGGGCGGCGGGGGTGTTTGACGAGCTTGTGGTCGCAGTCGGTTTGAACTCCGACAAGGTGCCTTTCATGCCTGTCCAGGAGCGGATCGATGCGCTTTTCGAGTGCTGCGCGGAGTTCAAGAACGTCTCGGTGACCTCGTTCGAGGGTCTGCTTGTGGACGCTGCCCGCGCCCACGGCAGCAACGTGCTCGTGAGGGGGCTCCGGGCGATCACGGACTACGACTATGAGTTCAGGATCGCGATGGCGAACCGCAAACTGGCGCCTGAGATCGAGACGGTTTTTTTGATCGCCAGCGAGGAGTTCAGTTTCCTTTCATCGAGTGTCGTGCGGGAGGTCGCCAAGCTTAAGGGCGACTATCGGCAGTTTGTGCCGGTGTGCGTCGCCGACCGTTTGAAGCAACGGATCGGGCGGTAACCCGGTAGTTTTCCGTGGGTCGTGAACCGTTCAGTCTTCGCCGAGCGTGATAAACTCTAGAAGGCAGGCCGCGAACGTGGCCTGGACACTATGCCTATCCGACGTGATTACTCCATCGACGTCCTTCGTCTTCTCGAAAGCCTGAAACAGCAGATCGAGGCAAAAAAGACCCTGGGGCGGAGCGTTGTGTTTGGACTTGACAAAGACGACCTGGTCATGCAGATCGAGCAGGTTCGCGCCTCCATGCCACGGGAGCTCAAGGACGCAGCGTCGCTGACCCGCGAGACTGAGCGGATCATGACCACGGCCGAGGAGGAGGCAAGGGCCCTGATGGACACGACCAACGCCAAGGTGGAGGCGATGCTGGCCGAGGCGACCGCGAAGGTCGAGAACATGATCCAGCAGGCGCAGCTGAAGCAAAACGAGATGGTCGACGAGAACGAGATCCTTCGGATTGCAAAAGCCCAGGCGGAGGAGATCCGCCGCGCCGCCGAGAAGGACAGCAGGGAGATGCGCCGCGGGGCGGACCATTACGCACTGGACGTGCTGGAGAACGTCGAAAACGTTGTCGCCAGGGTGCTTTCGACCGTTGAAAAGGGCAAACGCGAGCTTGTGACGCAAGACTCGCCAACAACCGCCGTCGTTGAGACGCAGCGGGAAAAGGTCAAAGTCTAGGTCGTGGCGAGCGGGACGGGGCCTTGGGTTGAAGCCGTCTCGATAGCGATCGGTGGCGCGGCCGGGTGCCTTTTGCGCCATTTTTCTGTCTTGGCGGTCAGGGCCGTCACAACGGTTCCCTGGGTTCCGGTGCTTCTGGTGAACTGTGCCGGGTCGTTCGCGATCGGGTTTGTCGCTGCTTCTTGGTCCCACAAGTCCTCTGCCGCACCGCTGGCTGTGACCGCCGGTCTGCTCGGCGGTTTTACGACTTTTTCAGCGTTCTCGCTCGACAACCTGCATCTGGCCAAGAACGGCCAGTGGCCCGCGCTGGCGGTGAACGTGGTGGCCCAGTGCGGGCTCGGACTGTTGCTCGCGTTTGCCGGGTCGGCGATGGCGGGCGGGTTCAAAACAAATTAGCCGGCTCTATCCGACAGCTTTTGAGGACCGAGGAATGCACGAACACCCACAATGGAAGGAGCCACCTGACGGGACGTTCGGTTCTGCTGTGCGAAGTCGAAACCGGCTTGGTTGAATTGTAGGATCGTTATCGCTGCAGGGTCAGAGCACTTAGTTGCTGTGTTTGCAACAATCTTGGTGGCTTGTTCACTGAGCGGACAGGTCTGGGTTCTTGCGGCGCTTCTTCTGCCACCTGCGGAACTCCTTCATGTTGTCGGCTGAGAACTTGGCCAGCAGGTTGGCAGCGTGGACGGCCACACCGATCCCCCACCCCATGAGGGGCCAGTACGCCCAGTCGATTGAGTGGGACGAGCCGGCGAACCAGTCGATGCCGAAAAGGCCCGCGTTGACGGCCACGTAGGTTGCCAGGTGGCTGACGAACTCGTGGACCTGTTCGCGCCGGAAGACCATCCAGTCCCGCTCCTCCTGCTCACGGGTGACGGCCAGCCGCTCGTCGGTGGCCTTTTGTTCGATGTACCTGGCCTCTGCCTCGGCGAGCTGTTCGGGCGTGATGCCGAGCTCTTGGGCGGTCGCCTCCATCCTCTGGCGCAGGTTCTCGGTCTCGCCGAAGGACTTTTGCACGGCCAGCTTGAGGATGTGCTCAACGTCTTCGTCTGACTGCAGGTGGTCGGCCATTGTTACCAATATGACAGGTGCCAGGGGCACCTTGTTTTTTACCCAGGCGGTCGGGGACAGGTTTCAGAAAAGCAGCGGCCCGGACTGTCGTCCGGGCCGCTTGATGCACGCGATGGTCTAGGTTTTGGCTAGCCGCCCTTTGGCCCGCGTTTGGGCTTGGCGACTTCCTTGCCGTTGCTGTCCATGCCTGACGTGGCAGGTCGGGCAGCGTTCGAGCGGTTCGTCCGGTCGACTGTCCTTGCCGTGAGGAAGAACACGATCTCCGTCCGGACCTTCTTCGTGTCCTCGCGGCTGAACAGCCGTCCGAGGATGGGAATGTCCTTGAGGATCGGGATCCCGTTGAGGGACTTGCGGTCCTGGTCGAGGGTGAGTCCGCCGACAGCCACCGTCTCGCCGCTTTCCATGTTCACGAACATGTTCGTGATCCTGTCGCTGGTCTGGGGCAGGTTGCCACCGCCAGGAACCGGGGTGAAGCCGGTGAGGATGCTGAAGTTCTGGTCCAGGTTCATGGCGATCTGACCGTTACCGCCAAGACGGGCAGCGATGTTGAACACCACGCCGACCTGCACTTCGGCCGTTTCGACCGTCGTACCGTTTTGCGTCGACTGGATCGACTTGATGTAGCGGACCGTGTCGCCCACAAAGAGCTTTGTGGAGCGGCCGTCGCTGACCAGAGCGTTCGGCCGGGCAATGATGTTCCGACCGCTGTTGAGCGAGTCCAACGTGGCCAGGAACCAGTTCTGGTTCTGCGGCTGGTTGATGTTGTCGCCAGCACCGAACGTGCCCTGGGTGTCGGGCTTGTCGCCCAGGCCCTGGTTCACGCGGATGTGGGTCAGGTTCCCGCTGATGATCGCGTTCCAGTCGATACCGATCCGGACCGCCTCTTCCTTGGTCAGTTCCATGACACGGAGCTCCAGCGCGATCTGCCGGGGAGCGACGTCCACAAGGGCGATGTACTCTTTGGCAGCCTCGATGTCACCACGGTTGCCCCTCAGGATCAGCCTCATGGGCTCCCTGCCGGTCACGGTGTGCTGGTCGGTCTCTGTCGTCGTGGAGGTGGCCTGACCACCGTCCGCGGCCGAGCCAGACCCGCCGCCGGAACCGGTGGCACCCTGGTTGGTCGTGGTCGATGTCGTGGTCCCTTTGACGTTCGGGGTCACAGCGTCGGGCAGAAGGCTCACTTGGAGTCCCTTGAACCGCGATCTGAGGTCGAGCTCGAGCAGGGTCGGCTCGACGAACATGACGTCCACGACCTCCCACTCTTTGGCCAGGCCGCTCGTGTCGGCGGAGTAGTACTTGCCGATGACGGCGCACAGCTCTTTGTCGAGCGTCTTGGCGAACTCTTTGAGCTTGGCGATGTCATCTTCGGGGCCGATCATCATCAAGGTCATGGTTTGAGCCTCGCCCTTGACCGCGCCCTCCATGATGCTCTCGGTGACCGAGAACTCTGAAGCGCGGGGATGGTCGGCGATGAGGCGGTCGATCATTGTTTTGACGCGACCGGTCTCTCCGCTTTGGATGGGGATGACGACCGTCGAGATGCCGGTCCGTGAGGTCAGCGAGCTCGAGTTGATGATCTCGTTGTCCAGACCCCGGATGTAGGCCTCCAGGCCGTCGGCCCGGTCTTCACCGGCGACGATCATGAGGTAGTAGGAGCGGCCAGACGGGGCAGGCTTGGGGCCTGGATCCGGCTGCTTGCCCTCACCTTCGCCCTTGGCGCTGGTCGGGGTCGTGGTCGCGTTGGGAACCTGGTTCCCGACGGGGACGATGATCTCATAGAACCCGTTGTTGCCGGTTTGCGGCAGAGCGTGGATGGTGGCCTCGCGGATCTTGGCCGCCTCACCGCTCTTGAGGCTGATGACGCGGGTGACGTACTTGGATCCGGACCTTTCCATCACAGCCCTCATTGCCTCGCTAAAGTTTTCAACGGTGGTGACGATGAAGGTGTTTCCGACCCTTCCGTAGCGCATGCCAGAGATGGCTGTCACATAGGAAAGGGCGTCGTCCAGGGTCACGCCGTGGAGCGAGACCGTGAGTTTGGTCGGCTTGTCCGTCGGGCTGACCTCGGGCGATGCCACGATGTTCACGCTGGACTGGATGGACAGTGCCTTGAGGATCTGGATGATGTCCGTGCCGACGAAATCGAGCGAGACCATCGGCGCAGAGGGTGCCGGTTTGGGCAGGGCCTTCTGTGTGTTGGTGACGGTCGTTGTCGTGACCTTGGGCAGAGTGTCCTCGGCCTTTGTCTGGGTCGTCGGGACGGATTCGGTCCCGGTCTGTGCCGGCGTCGGCACATTGGCGGGGGCCGTGTGGTGGATCTCCACCTTGTTGCCCTCACCGGGGATCGGCAGGGCGTCCGTCGGGTAGGGCAGCTTCGGCACGATCAGCCCGTCGTCGGACTTTGTCGTGGTCGCTGTCTTCACGGCGGAAGTCGTTGCGGTCGTCGCGGTCTTTGCCTGGACTTTGCCAGCGACCTCGATCGTCCAGTTCGCTCCCAGTTGGGTCACTTTGGGCTCGACGGTCGGATCGACCTTGAGCATGACCCTGACGCGGGGCGGCTTGGCGCTGAACCAGCCGTACTGGACGTACTTGATCCCGGCAGAATTGACGTCGATCTTGCCCTTGGACGTTCGCAGGTTGCCATCGAACTCGACGATGAACGCCGTGTTCTGCGCCGTCCGGAACACTCGGGGCTTGGTGAGCCCGGTGCCCTGGACGACGACTTGATAGCCACCGCTAGACGTTTTGGCAAGACTGA
>CAZGER010000157.1:0-5323 GCA_964524565.1 uncultured Chthonomonas sp.
CTCCGCTGCGTCCAGCGCCGACAAAGGGACACCCACTGGCCGGGCGCATGGTCCGGAAGCCTCGGCCCCCGAGTGCTGGATGGGCACGACACGACCTTGCTAGCCTCAAGGTCGATGTTCATGGCACCCGGACGAGCGACCGGGTTATCCGCCTGGCGGACGTGAACCCCCGTACAGGGGCACGTCCAGAACTGCGCCACTCACGGCATCGACCACGACCTCTCTGGACCTGCGTCTCAACCGCCAGGCAAGCTTGCACGTCGCCCCGCGGTTCGGCTCGAACCACTGGAGCTCCGCCCAGTCCCCCTCGATCCACCTCGGCGGGCCGGGATACCCAGCCGCGACCGCCGCGGTTCTCGTGATCCACTGAACCGGCGCCGCCGCCGGGAACTTCGGCCCGACAATCCTGTACGTGCACTCGATCAGACTCCCGGTCTCAAGATCGATGTTCATCCGTAACATCGAACTTGGGGCTGGGAAGCCGCCAAAGACCCTGCGACACGTCGTGCTCGCGCCACCCGCCAGATCCGGAGTCGTCCGCCCCACAAATGTGCCATAGGCTAGCTCTTCCTCATACTCAAGGTTCCCCCAGACCTTTGCCGCCTTGGCCCTAAGCTTAGCCTTCGAGGACTGCTCGGAAAGAACGACGGTCGGAATCCTCTTGGTCCGAATTCTGTCGTGACGATGTTTCATCGTCGTGCTGTTCGAAACATGAATGATTCCAGTTTTTTCAGAGAAGATGAGGCTCAGCTTCTCTCCTTCGCTCGACGTGTATTGTGCCCTCCAAGTCGTTGTGCCTTGGAACGGCATGCTCGTGAGTTGAGTTCTGTCGCAGGACACATATCCTGACTTTGCCAAAAATGTCGCTGCCAAGCTAGTGAACGTTCCGTCTGATTGCGGCGGAGCCAGCACACAGGTCGCAACAGACAGCATGACCATTGACATCACAATCCCCTCTTCCAGCCGGCGGCTGGCTCAGGTTACACTTCAAGATTATAACTTCTACAGTTTCCCCACGCTACCACCGAACGTTGGTCACCCCCCGTCCCCGGCCCAAACACACCGAACAGCGACCAGCAACCGGCACCCCAAAAAGCCGCCAGAGCAACAAACAGGCCCACCACAAAGTGCAACCCTGGGCAGGAGATTAACTGTCGACTTGACTTGGATCGACGCTCGCCGCAGACCACCGCTACCCACCGTTCCGCAGGACCCCTGTGTACAGCTCCCGCTTCAACACGTTTGGATCGACCGCGTCCACAAACACCTTCTCACGGCCCCGCGTCAGGACCCAGGCAAGCTTGCAGGTCGCCCCATGGCTCGGCTCGAACCACTGGAACTCCGCCCAGTCCCCCTCGATCCACCTCGGCGGGCCAGGGAACGCCGCCCCCACCGCCACCGTCCGCGTCACCCACTGGCTGGGTGGGGAAGCAGGGAACTTGGGGACGTCCATCCTCACGTGGATGAGAAGCGGTTGCCCGGTTCCACGGTCAAGGTGGATCGTTGCGCTCGCACCAGGGTACGGGAAGCCGCCCTTTGTGTACCGCTCATGGCTGACCGAAGCCCCCCGTTCGTCTGGTAGTTGCTTGCCCGTAAATGCGCCGACCGTCATGTGAGAGTCATGCGTGGACGTCCCCCAGATCGCCCGGCTCACTTGACGGAGCCTGCTCTGCAACTCCTCTTCGGAAACCACCGTCTCCGGCGTTTGCTGCCTCCTGGCACTTCGGATTTCCTCGACATGAAAGGACCGAACCAAGTAGCTCTCCCGCCCGGATGTGTGGATAACAAACAGTCGGTCTGAGGGATCGGCCCTGTAGGTTGCGCTCCACTGTGAGGTCCCAAGTCGGGTTCCGCCGTGCAGCCCCTCGGACACGAGCCCGGTGTAACCGACCGACCGCAAAAAAGCCTCGATCTCCCGCCGTGCCTCTGGCTCAGACTGCGGCGGCGCGCCAACTAACAGAGAACCCACTCCAGCCAAGGCAGTGAGACAGAACGCCAAGAATGCCGCCTTCATTGTCAACTCGTCCGCCAGCGCTTCACCGTCCCCGGTGTCACTTATAGATTATAACTTCTACAGTTTCCCCACGCCCACTGCGACCCTTGGTCACACCCGTCCCCGGCCCAAACACACCGAACAGCGACCGGCAACCGGCGCCCCAAAAAGACGCCAGAGCAACAAACAAGCCCACCACAAAGTGCAACACTGGGCTAAAACTCTTCCTTCGCCCGCTCCCAAAGTTCGTCCCACTCCGCTGCGTCCAGCGCCGACAAAGGGACACCGGCCATCCGTTCCATCGCAGAAAACCGCGCAGAGAAGCGGTCCACCATCGTCCGCAAAGCGTCCTCCGCATCCACCTTGGACCACCGAGCCAGGTTCACGACAGTGAACAAAAGGTCGCCAAACTCGTCCCGGACCGACCGCGGATCGTCGCCCTCCAGGGCCTGACGGACCTCCCCGAGCTCCTCTTCGAACTTTTCCCAAACGGCCCCGACGTCCGGCCATTCGAACCCCGCCCTGGCCGCCCGCTTGCTCACTTCCATCGCCCGGGAAAGCGCCGGCATCGCGACAGGAACACCGTCCAAGATCCCCCGGTCCTCGGCGCCCTTTTCCGACTTCTTGATCGCGTCCCAGTTCTTCAGGACCTCCTCGGCAGTGTTGGCCTCCGTGTCCCCAAAAACGTGCGGGTGCCGCCGGACCAGCTTCGCCGTCAGTTCGTCGGCCACCTCGTCGATCCCCCAACTGCCCTCCAGCTGCTTTTTTTGAGAGTGCATCAGAGGCTGCAAGAGGACGTCCCCCAACTCCTCCTTCATCGCCCCCAGATCGCCCGAGTCGATCGCCTGCATCAGCTCGTAAGCCTCCTCCACCAGGTACTTCTTAAGCGTCTCGTGTGTCTGCTCGATGTCCCACGGACAACCACCCGGCCCCACCAGGCGGTCCACGACCCACACCAGGCCGTACAGACCTCCCGGGTGGAACGAGCCTGTCGCCGGGACAGAGAACTCGCCGCACGGCTCCAACTCGTCCAGAGTGCAGATGGACCCGTCCGACCGGACGACGGTCTGCCCACCAGGATAGCGACGCCCCAAGTGGGCCGAAACCGCCTCCCACGAGTCCTCAAACCCGATAAACACCTGCGTCGCCCGCAGGTCGATCGCCATCAGGACCGGGGCCGTGTGGACCTGGATCGGCCCAATCTGCCTCGAACGGTCCAACTCTTGGCCCTAAAAACCGCCCTCGAGCATCTGGCGGATCTGATCGTCGAACGGCGTGCCCTGGAACTCCACCTTGGCCTTCTGCCTGGCCTCCGCCATCATCTTGTACATGTTGTTCTTCGCGCCGCCCCGCTCAAGCATCAGCTTTCGGCGGATCGCCCGTTTGAGCTTGTCGTTAAGCGGAAGGGTCTCTTCCGGAAGGACCTTTTCTAGGTAGATCTTCACCTCTGTCCCGCTCGCCCCTTCGAGCCAGGGCGTCACAGAGCTCTCCTTCATCCCCTTCACCAAGGACCGGATGTTCGTGCCCAACGCCTCTTCTGCCACGTCACCCATCAGACCGCCGTCGAACTTCGTCGTGATGTCACGGCTCATCTCCTTGGCCACGTCCGCGAACTTACGCCCGGCCCCCAGGGCGCCGTCGATCTTGGTCTTGTCCTCCGGGCTCGTCGCCGCGATCACCCGGATCCGGTACCTCTGTGGGATCGTGAACTCCCGGATCCTGTCCTTGTAATAGGTCTCCACCTGCTGGTCGGCGATGTTGATCCCCATGGTCTGAAGGTTGAACTCGCTCATCTGGACAAGAAGGTCGTACCGCACGTCCTCGACCGTGAACCCAAGCGCCGTGAAGTTCTTCTCGTAGTCCGGATCGTCGGCCTTGCGGTCAGCAAGCTCCTTGTCGATCTGCGTGGCAGAGGGCGAGACACCCTTCTCCTTCGCCAGCTGGATCATCAGTGCCTCGTTCACCAGGTTCGCCAAAGTCAGGTAACCGGGTGTCGTGTCGACAAACCTTTGTCCGACCATCCTGCCCATCCCCGGCAACAGCTCCATGCGCTTGTAATAGCTGGCACCCGTGACCTTGGTGCCGTTCACTACGATCAAAACCCTGTTCGGATCGACTTGCCCGAGTGCGACCGCAGTCGCCGCGACACAGACCAAACCCATCGTCATTAGTCTCATGGTGATACAGGCATTCTGACGGGCGAACCGGCCAGATCGCACGTCAGACCCAACACCAGGGCCCACTTTGGCGTAAATTACAAGTGGCTCGTCACGACGAGACTGCTCGCAGGGGGCGCCCGCACAGGGCTGAGATGATGCGTTCGCGCACGGTCCCCTCGAACCTGATCCAGGTTATGCTGGCGTAGGGAATGCGACAGGTTCCGCCCACCGGCGGCACTGCAGCAACCGCGCAGCAGTGCCGTCGTGGGGCCGGAAGCACAATGAATCGAAAAGCGTTCACCCTCATCGAACTGCTCGTCGTCATCGCCATCATCGCGATCCTCGCGGCGATCCTATTCCCGGTCTTCGCCCAGGCAAAGCTCGCCGCCAAAAACACCGCCTGCGCCAGCAACGGCCGGCAGGTCGGGATGGCAACAATGATGTACCTGGCCGACCACGACGACACGATGCCCATCTTTATGGCCTACCAGACCAACCCTGGCCCCTTTGTCGAAGGCCACGAGGGAGTGGAGATGTGGATCCTCCCCTACACCAAGAACAAGGAGATCTTCAAGTCCCCCCTCGACACCGGCGGGCCCTACACCCTCAGCGTCACCGGCAAACCGACCTACTGGGAAGCGTACGGCTCCAGCTACAGGTTCACCAAGTGCCTGTTCACCGTCGTCCCCGGCTTCAGCAAGTCCTACGACGGCGACCCGGGAGCGACCACCGGATGGATCGTCGGCCACACCCAGCTGGAAGACCCCGCAAACTCCCGCATCATGCGGGCAGAGATGTTCCCCTTCTTCAGCCGCAGAAAGGGCTATGAGCTCCCCGACTGCTCACGGTACGGCTACGACTGCGACGCCCCCTACAACTTCTTCAAGGAATGGTCCTCCACTGGCGGAACCATGATCTTTGCCGACGGCCACGCCAAGTTCATCACTGGGGCAGGGCAGTTCGACGGCACCGTCGTCCATCCGCAAGGACACAAATCGGGAGCGACCCACCCCACCGACGGCACCTGGTACTGGGCCTGCGACTAAAAAACCCCCACTTGCCGGGCCAGGGAAAAAAAGCCCTGGCCCGGCAGGCAAATGGAGTCCCGAAAAACCTCTGACTACCGTTCCGCAGGACCCCGGTGTACAGCTCCCGCGTCAGCCCTCAGTTT
>CAZGER010000158.1:0-5313 GCA_964524565.1 uncultured Chthonomonas sp.
GGCTTCGGCGATCGTTTTGGACCTGCGCGGCAACGGGGGTGGCAGGGTCACGAACCTGCAGCACCTGGCGAGTTTCTTCCTGGACTCTGAGAAGGACCCGATGGGGACGTTCATCGGTCGGCCGCAGGTCGATGCGTATGAGAAGGTCCACGGGCCATCGACCGACCTGAAGGCTATCGCTATGGCGACCCGGTACAAGGTGAAGGCGAACAAGCGCGAGGACTTGAAAGTCTCGGTGCCGGTGGCGGTGCTGGTCGACCAGGGTTCAGCCAGCGCGAGCGAGATGATGGCGGCGGCCCTGAAAGAAGTGAAGGGCTCCAAGGTGATCGGCGCGAAGTCGGCCGGCGCCGTGCTGGCATCGATGATCCTGCCGCTGGAGACCTCTGGCTTTTGGATCCAGTTCCCGGTGACGGACTACATCACGATCGGCGGCGCAAGGCTCGAGGGGAACGGCGTTTCGCCCGACTTTCTGGCCAAGCCTGTCGTGTGGGGTGAGACGGACGACGGGGTCGCGATCGCTTTGAAGGCGCTGGGCAAGTCTTAGTCACAGCTGTCCGAGACTGATCAGGTGCCCTCGTCCTAGTTGACGAGGGCACCGATGTTTTTGGTCTTGATGCCTTTTGTGGAGACCTTTGTCGGGGGGAAACCGGTGAGGCGCTCGAACTCGGAGGTCTCGTCGGCGAGGACGCGTCCGGCTTGGTCTTTGGTGCGGGCGACGATCATGTAGATGAAGCCGTCTTTGTCGGAGCAGGTGACCATGAGGTCGGCGTACTGTGAAGTCGCCTTGAGGATCGTGCAGGTGTCCGACCCGACCGCGCCGCTGCCACCGACCGTGACTTGGTAGGCATCGTTCAGCATGAACCTGACGGGGTTCCGGCCGATCACGAGGGAGCGGAGGAACGGCTCGACCCGCGACCCTGCGCCAGCGACGGCGTCGACCGTCCTGCCGGGGCTGGCTGGCCCGGAGTAGGTGCCGGACTTGGCGGACACGACGAGCTCGCCTTGGGTGAGCGACCAGGAGACCCCATCGCCTTCTTGCCTGACGGCGCGGGGTGTGTAGGAGACTTTGGTACGTGTGTCGCCCTCGATCCTGGTGAACGCGAACGACCGACCGGGGTCGTAGTACTTGTAGGCGCGCTGGAGGTGCTTGGCGGCGGCTTTGTCGGCCTTGGCGGTCAGTTGTTCGGTGTCGAAGTTGGCGACGCGATAGGTGCCCTTGATCGCGACGGGGTCGGGCAGGTTGCGGAACTTGGCGTACTTGAGGCTCCAGTTGATCGCCCCGTCCGGGCGGCCAGCGGTCATGCGGGTCAGGCGGGAGTCTGCCTTGCGGAGCACGAACTCGACGAGCATGTCGTTTTGTTTGAGCTGGAGCTTGATGTCAGCGCCTTTGTCGTACCAGTTCCAGGTGCCTTTGACCGGAAGTTCTGCGAACCAGGCGGCGAGGCCCTCGCGTTCGACGAGCATGGCGACGAACATGTCGAACTGGGGGTCCACAGCCTTCGCGACCTCGGCCATCGAGCCCGGTTTGCCCTCGTAGGTGACGATCTGTTTGAGGTCGGCCCGGTAGTTGGAGCATGTCCCGACGCTGGGGCCGAACCGGTAGAAGGAGCGGACCTGGGGGCCGATGACGCGGGGGTCTTTCACCTGGATCGAGCACGTGCCGTCCCGGTTGACGTCCATGTCGTAGTCGATGACGAGTTGGCCGACTGAGGTGGCCATGTGAGCGGACGCGAAGACCGACTCCTTGACGACCTTGTCCTGGGAGAGTGACATGGCGGCGACAAAGTTATGGACCTGAAATTGGCCGCTGGTCGCTACTATGGCGGACAGGATCATTGCTCTAAGGACGTCCGAGCCCTGCGGGAGCCTTGCCTTTACCGATCATTCCCGCGACGGCCAGAAGCGTGACCAAGTATGGCAGGGACTGCCACAGCTCGTTCGGAAGCTTGAGACCACCGATCGGGAGGCCCTGGAACTGCAGCTGGACGGCAAAGATGCTGCCAAAGAGGACGCAGGCCGCGAGTGCCTGGACCGGTCTCCATCCGCCGAGGATGAGGGCTGCGAGGGCAATGTAGCCCCGTCCGGAGGTCATTCCGTCAGAGAAGCTGCCGGCGTTCGTGACGATGAGGGCTCCGGCCAGGCCGGTGAAGACGCCTGTCCAGGTGAGGGAGAGGAACCGGACCTTGACGGGGTTGACGCCCATCTGGCGAGACTTGTCTGGGTCGTTGCCGACGGCGAGGAGCCTGATCCCGCCCTTGGTGGAGCGGATGTACCACCAGACTCCCACGGCGAGGGTGTAGGCGGCGACCCAATAGACAGCGACGGGGAAGCCGGGCATCTTTTCTGCCGCGACACCGCTGAAGACCTTGGCGACGAGGTTCGTTCCGCCGATGCTGAGGGCGTTGATGCCCATGCCGCTGACGACGTGGTCGATCCGGTAGGTCTGGGTGAGGACGGCATGGAGCCACGCAAGGAGGACCGCGGTGAGAATCCCGGCGAGGAGCCCGAGCGGTGCGCTGCCTGTCGCGGTGCTGACGAGGCCGGTGGCGCAGGCGGCCGCGAGCATCTTGCCTTCGAGACCGATGTTGATGACGCCGGACCGTTCGCTGGCGAGCCCTCCGAGTGCGCCCAGGAGGATCGGCGCGCTGAAGGTGAGGGTGTTCACAGCGACGGTCGTCGCGACGGCAAGGGTTTCACTCACCACGGGCCTCCTTCCGGTACCGATAGGCAGAGAAGCAGATGACGATGACGCCGAGCATGATCCCGGATAGGCCCTTGGGGACGCCGCTCAGACCGAGGGCGGTCGTGCCCTTGGAGATGACTCCGAAGAGTGGCCCGGTCACAAAGAGTGCCCAGGGCGAGGAGCCTGCCAGGAGGGCCGCACCCAGAGCGTCGAACCCGTAGCCTGGTGAGAACCCGGCGTAGAAACGCTTTTCGTAGGCGAGGACCTGGACGGCCCCTGCCAAGCCTGCCATCGCTCCGCTCATGGTCATCGCCTTCCAGACCACGCGCTTGACGTTGACCCCGGCGAACTTGGCGGCGGTGGCGTTGGCCCCTGTTGCCCGGAGCTCGTAACCGCTGACCGTGCGCTGGATCCAGAGACCCAGGGCGGCGACGATGAGCACCGCGAGGACGAGGGCGATGTTCACGTTGAACGCCTTGTGCCGAAAGATCACCGGTAGGACGGTCTGATCGAGGAGGTAGGCGCTGGTCGGGCTCTCGGACTTGGCGTCTTTCATCGGGCCGTTGACGATACTCAGTGTCAGGAAGAAGGCGATGTTGTTGAGCATGATGGTCGTGATGACCTCGTGCCCGTTCCTGTACGCTTTGATGAGTCCAGCGGGAAGCGCCCAGAGGGCCCCGGCAGCGACCGAGGCGAGCATCGCGAGGAGGATCCCTGCGATGCCTTGGACATGGAGGGCGACCCACGTCGCGGCGACCGCTCCCACGACGAACTGCCCGTCGGCACCGATGTTGAAGAGTCCTGCTCGGAGGGCTAGGAAGACGGCTGCGCCGAGTATGAGGAGCGGCGTGGACTCTTCCAGTGTCCCGCGCCAGCCGGGAGGGGTGGCGAGGGAGTGATGGAACATGTCGCCTAGGGCCGTGAACGGTGGGACGCCGGAGACGGCGAGGGAGGCGACGACGAGCAGGAACCCGCCGAGCGCAAGCCATAGGACGCGGAGCCTCACGAGGTTCCCACCATCAGGGCGCCGATCGCCTGGCGGTCGAGCGACTGGTCGGCTGGCGGCTCTGTGACCTTGCCATCGTTGATGACGATGACCCTGTCGCAGAACTTGAGGAGCTCGTCGATGTCGAAATTGACGACGAGGACGGTCGCCCCGGACCGGGCGAGCTCGCCGAACTTTTGGTAGACGAGGGCGGTGACGTTGACGTCGATGCCACGGGTGGGTTGGAACGCGATCACGCACCTGGGGGACAGGAGCAGGGACTTGGCGTTGACGACTTTTTGCTGGTTGCCGCCGCTGAGGTCGCCAAACCGCTGGCTGGGACTGTCGAACTTGGTGGGAAAGAGGGTTGTTGCCTGTTCAACGAGGACGGCGGTGCTCCCCTTTGCGCCGGGGTGGCGCTGGAAGCCGAGCGTCGCGTTGTCGGCGACTGTCCAGTCTTCGATGACTGCCTCTTGGTGGCGGTCTTCGGGGATGAGGCGGATGCCGCGGTCCACGCGGTCACGGACGGTGGATGCGCTGAGGTCTTGGCCGTCGAGGTGGACCGTGCCAGCCTCGGCGGGGAGAACGCCGTAGAGGGCCTGGACGAGTTCACGCTGGCCGTTTCCGTCCACACCGGCCAGACCGACGACCTCCCCGGCACGGAGGGCGAAGGACGCGCTGTTGACCGCGAGGTGTCCACGGTCGCCCCGGACGTCGAGGGCGGACACTTCCAGGACCGGTGGGCCGAGTTCGACCTGGGGCGGGGTGCCGGCGGTGACGGCATGACCGATGATCATCTCGGTGAGCTCGTCGGGGTTGGTCTCTTTGACCGGTTTTGAGCCGATGAGCCTGCCAGACCTGAGGACGGTGACGTCTTCGCAGAAAGCCATGACCTCGGGGATGCGGTGGGTGACGACGATGACGGTCGAGCCTGCCTGAGAGAGTTCCGTTAGCTTTGCGTAGAGCTGCTCGGAATCGGCCGGGCTGAGCATTGCGGTCGGCTCGTCGAGGATGAGGACGCTGGCTCCGCGCCAAAGGAGCTTGAGGATCTCGAGGCGCTGGGCCTGAGAGGGGCCGATGGCATCGCAGGGGGCGTCCCAGTCGAAGGAGAAGCCCATGCGGTCGGCCAGTTCTGTCGCCCTGGTTTTGGCGGACTGGGCTGAGACGATCCAGCCTGGTTCTGCGCCGAGGATCAGGTTTTGGAGGGCGCTCAGTTCCGGGATGATGCTGTAGTGCTGGCTGACCATGCCGACACCCGCCTGGATCGCGTCCTTTTGGCTGCGGAACCGGACTTCGGTGCCGTTGAGCTTGGTCGTGCCCTGGTCAGGGCGGAGCGCGCCGTAGAGCACCTTCATGAGGGTGGTCTTGCCAGCCCCGTTCTCACCGACAAGGGCGTGGATCGTGCGTGATTTGACCTGGATGGAGACGTCGTCGAGGGCGACGACGTGGCCGAAGGTCTGGCGGACGCCGGACATCTCGACGGCGAGGCTCATTCTGTGCGGTCCTCGCGGGCCATGACGTCGAACAGGGCGGCTGTCGCGTCTGCGCCCCTGCCGGAGTCTGTCAGGTGGGCCAGGAGCCGGTCGACCAGTTCTGTGCCAGGAACATCGGCCCCGATCTGTGCGGCTGCCTGAAGGACGTAGTC
>CAZGER010000159.1:0-5273 GCA_964524565.1 uncultured Chthonomonas sp.
AGACCTCCCGCCAATCGCTCGTCACAACGATCCGGCTCTTCGTCGACGAAACAAACGCCGACAAAGCCTTACATCGTGAGGCGTCAAGTCTCAACTCGCTGACTTCGTTACGAGAGTTAAGCACGCCATCAAGGTCAAGAAAAACGATCTTCAATCTTATTGAGTTTGACGCAACAGCACATGCCCAGGATTCACCCCCTAGGCACTCCCGCCAAATCCCCGAAGCTAGTCCGAGTCCAAATCGACCAGCTCTTCCAAAAAATCCACCGTCGCGTCGATCATCCGGTCCCGCTTCGAAACCAACTCAAGCACGTCGTCCCCGGTAGCGGCCGCCACCTTCTCCAGGTCAGCGACCCGGATCCCCGGAAACACCAGCGCCCCCCGCAGAAACTTCCGTCCCTGCTCGCGACCCAGCATATAGGCCAGCTTCAGACTCGACCAGTCCAGCCCGAGCCGACCGATCATCCCGTCCATCAGCCGATCACCCCGGCCCCGTACCCGGCCAGAGCCCCAGCGAACGATCGACCGATGCTCAGCCACCAGTCGAACCTCGCGCCAGGGTCGCTCTTCCTAGCCACCAAAAACGAGTGGAAGTCCGTCAAAAACGCCACCACGACACCCACCAAAACCAACAACACCTCAGAACCTGCTTTCATCAATCCTCCTTCGCAATCCTTCTTCTCAGTTCGTCCACCGCGCTCTTCAGCGCGTACAGCGCGTCCCTGAACTCCGTCATCAAAACCGTCAGCTGCTGACGGTCCATCGTCCAGGCCTTGATCACCTGGTGAAGCAGAAACCCCGCAGCCAAGGCCCAAGGCCCGTTCGCCGCAAGACCGCTCCACCCCTCTTCAGACAATCGAACCTCCCACGATCTCGATAAACCCCCACCTCGACTGCCTGCGTAAAAACGAAACCGTCCTGACCCGCCGGTGGACACCGTCACCCTCACGGGATCCGGCCCCCGAATCAGTGTTCCCCTCGATCGTCCTAAAGACACCGAACACCGCGGGCCCCAAACAAAACCCCATGTGTCCAAACCCCGAGCGGTCCAGCCAGAAAAAGAGCCTCCCTCGCGCAGGCTCGGAACGCTCCAGGCCCTTGTCTTTGGCCCAGGCACGCCACTTGGCAACAGCGGCGCACTCACCACGCTTAGGAAGCTCCCGCCACTCGACGCCCGCCCTCAGCAGGCACCACGCGACAAAGCAGGCGCACCACGCAAAGCCGCCGCCAGAACCCAGGCCCGCCACCTCCTGGTACCCCTCGACCTCCAACCCACGGTTCCAACCGCGCTCTCTCACACCAACCTGGCTCGCTGCCCAGGCCACAGCCCTCTCGCTTAGCCGACAGACTCGGTACTCGTCGTCGCTCAGCCACCTGACCGGCGAAGCACTAGCCTCCATAGTCCTCCTCACTGTCCCGCACTCTGCCAAAGAGCACCCGAGGGTTCTCCAAATACCTCCCCTTCAAAGCCAAAGCCAGGGCAACGACACAGTCGTCGTGCCCGTGGTCCGCCTCCAAACGCACCCGTCCGTCCAACGATTCATATCCAAAGTTCAATAGCTCCTCCGTCTGCACCGGCTCGTCCAACAGCTCCAGTGATCCCCGCTCAAGCGCCAGCGCCAGCGTCTGGACAAGCTGCTCCTTCACACCGCTCGTGAACCGGACACCGTCGACAACCACGCCCTTCGCCCGCAACATCTCACACACCGGATCGCCCAAACCCGTCGCGTCCACCACCGCAGGGCAGCCAAAACGCGAGCAGACTTCCGAGAGCCGCGAAACCTGCCGCTCCCAGCTGTCACCGCGCATCCGCTCGAACCACACCTGACGGACACCGTCCTCCAAAACAGTCACCACCGTCCAGTCCTGCAACCGACCAAGGTCGATCCCAGCCACATACCTGTGACCCCCACCCGTAGGTTCGACACGCCGGCTCTTCCCGACACACTCCAAAACCCCGCGGAAGACACGCCCCTCGTCCGCCACGAACTCGGCCAGGTACTCCCGCCGAAAAACCAGACCGGGCAACATCGCCTTAGCCGAATCAACCTCACCCGGGTCGATCGCCGGGTTCCCGCAAGTGGGCAACTGCCAGCTCTTCCAACCGGCCTCTCCCGATCGGCCACGCTCAAACAGCCGCCAAAAGAACCCCCGCCCCTTCGGAGTCGAAAGCAACCAGCAAGACCCCCCAAGGTCCGTCAACGTCGGACGGATCGCCTCTTCAAACACCGACTTCAACCGCGGAACCATCGCCGCCTCGTCGATCACCCAAAGCCCGTACCGGTGCCCGCGACCGGCGTTTTCGTCGCTCAGGGTCCAAAAATCGATCGAGCCGCCTGTCAGCGCCTCCAACCGCTTCTCGTCCGTCGCCGACCTCCGACACACCGGCCCAAGCCGACGCTTGATCTCCCGGAACGGCTCTGCAAGGAACTTGTAGTGCGGCGCCCCCCAAGCAACGGGGACACCGTCCAACACCGCTCGCAAAGCAAGGTCGATCCCCAAAGAGGTCTTGCCCCACCGCCGGCCACAGGCCACGACATTGAACCGGTCCGCCTCCGACAAAACCCCTGCCTGACCGTCGTGCAGCTTGCGCAGACCCACCAAGATCTCCATCGCTACTCCTCGTACACCACGCGGATCACCGTCTCACCTGCAGGCTCGATCCCATACTTCTTGGGCTCCAACCGCGCCGCCGCGACTTTCAAAGCGTCCATCATCGCCTTCTTCCGGTCCTTGTCCAAAGCCTCGTCCGAGGCAACCTCCAGCAGACGCTCCACTATCGCCTCCGATTGCCACATCCGTGCGACCCGGTACTGCGAAAGGAACTCGGGCCGGTGCGACCGAGTCCCCGGCATCAACCAGCCAAAGACCGTCGTCTGGCACGGCATCCCCTTGTCCAGGCAGATCTCCGTCAGGCTCCTGCCCTTCGCCAGTTCCCGGCAGATCCGCGTCGCGATGCTGGGTGAATATCTCAAACCCCTCCGGTCGTGAATGAGCTCTCTGCCTTGACCACCTTCGCGTCGACCCCAGACCTGGCACGGGCCAACACAGCCTCGAGCTCCAGCAACCGGTCGTCCTGCAACGTCCCGACTTCCGAAAGGTCGAAAGCCACCCGGTAAGCGCCGTCCTCGCCGCCGAACTCTGGCAACAGCTGCTCCGTGAAAGTCGCCGCAAGGTCTTGCCACAAGGGCTTCAAAAACTCCTCCGTCGCAGCCTCCCTCGCCTCCTTGAAGTTGGCAAAGGTCGATCTCTCCAATCCCGCACCCAGCCCAACCACGATCGCCGGGATCCCGAACACCGCCGCGATCCTCTGCTCAGGGATCCGGTTCAGGTCGACAATCGCCAGATCGTCAGGCCGGAACCCGATCCGAGTCAGCTCCGCCGGGAAACTAGGCACGATCACGCCGCCCGCCTGCTCCGCCGCCGCACCCGCATAAAGTTGCTTCGCCAAAGCGTCCGCGTCCGCCTGCGTCAACCGCACCGAAGCGTCCTTCGCGCAGACCATCAACGATGGCACCGGGTTCTTCAACAAAGCCTGCGAGTAAGCCGCGATCTGGTTGTCCGTCGAGATCTGCCGCATCAGGCACTTCAAACGGCTCATCCCCTTCACCGGGTTGCCCGCCTCGATCCCGTCCGCGTCGTGAACAATGTCGCAAGCCGGCACGATCACCGTCTTTCCGCCCGTGTTCAACCGGTAAGACTCCACAAGGTTCGACCGCCCGGCCGAAACCACCGGCTCGACGCTCCTGTGAGGCAGCCAGTCCAACCCGATCACCACCCCGTCACGGTTCCTCAGCTTCAATAGGTAGGCGTTCCCGTCGAGCATCCTCGAACACGTCATCGCCCCCAGCATCCGCCGACCGTTCATCCGCGTCCGCTCCGACTCCCTCACCCGCTTCTGCGGCATCCGCAAAAGATCGGTCAACGGATGGCCGACAACCTCCGACCAACCGTCCTCCGTCCGCTTCTCAACGATGGCCTTGGCCTGGCCAACGTTCCGCATCGCCCAAAAGACACAGGCCATCACCGCGCTGCTCGCTGTCGCGTCCGCCTCCCGGACAGGGACCGAACCAGGCATCCAACTGATGCCCGGCACGTTCCCCACCGTCCCCTCATCGGCAGAAATCCATTCGTAAGCCTTCTTCGCTAGTCCTCTCAATACACCCATCTCAAACTCCTCGAAACCACCGCGCCGACCAACCGACGGTCAAACCTGGTATCCATCCACACATGAGACGCTTCTCCGCCATCCTCGTCCTGCTCGCCGCCGCGGCATCGTCCTTCGCCGCCGACTCCGCCCAAGAAATCGTCAAAAAAGCCGCCGAAAAAGCAGCCCTTCAGGGCAAAAACGTCCTCGTCGTGTTCACCGCCTCCTGGTGCGGCTGGTGCCACCGGCTCGACGACTTCCTCGAAAAAACCGCCCCCGGCGCAAAGGTCAAGTCCGCCCTCGAAGTCGTCCACATCACCGTCCTCGAATCAAAAGAGAAGGCCGCTGAAGAAACCCCCGGGGGCCTCGACCTGCTCAAGACCCTCCACGGCGCCGGGACCGGGATCCCCTACTTCGCGATCGTCGACGCAAAAGGTAAGGTCCTCGCCGTCAGCAACCCCAACAAGGACAAAGAAAAGCCAGGAAACATCGGCTACCCCGCGTCCAAGGAAGAAATCGCCCACTTCATGCAGATGCTCAAGGCCGGCGCGCCCAAACTCAATGCCGCAGACCTGGCAGAAATCGAAAAGTGGCTCAAAGACAACGCCCCCAAAGGCTGACACCCGCCCGACAAAAAGCCCGCCCAGGAACCACTTCCCGGGCGGGCCACCGCCACATCGGAACCGCACAAAACCGTGCGCTCCCCGACCAAGCACTATGTAAGACCGGACTTCTCGATAGTTCGTAACAGCCCCGGGACCATTTCCTCAAACTCCTCTGCCGCTTGGATTGCCAAGCGGTGCCAACGCATCTTGGCAGCCGCCGCGCTGATCCCAAAGGCCTCCCCGATCACGTCCCACTCCATCCCCTCCGCCCGAGCCTCGCTCACCGCCACCAGCTCCGGGTACTTCCTCGCGACCTCCTCCAACAACACCCGTGAGACCACCGACTCGCAAACCACCGCCTCGACAACCTCGCACGCCAACCGCTCGCGACGCTCGTTCTCCTCCAGCATGTTCAGGGCCGACCGCCGCGCCAGGGCCCAAACCCCGTGCTCACACCCCAGACTCCCGCTCTCCACCATCCGCCAAGCCTTCACGACAGCGTCCTGACCCACGTCCTCCGC
>CAZGER010000160.1:0-5269 GCA_964524565.1 uncultured Chthonomonas sp.
GCGCCAACTGTCGATGCGTCCACCCTCGACCGCTCGATCGTGTTCGCCCAGTCCCGCTACGACAAGGGCGGCGGCGACGATTATCTCAACTGCCCGTTCGACAAAGCCGAGTACGAGGCCTTTATCGATGCCCTCCTCAAGACAGAGCGAGTGCCCCTCAGGGAGTTTGAGGACCCGAAGTACTTTGAAGGGTGCAAGCCGATCGAGGAGATCGCAGCCAAAGGGCGCGACAGTCTGAGGTTTGGGAACTTCAAGCCAGTCGGCCTACGTGACCCGCGCACCGACCGGCGACCCTGGGCTGTGCTGCAATTGCGCCCAGAAAACAGGGAGAAGACTCTGTACTCGCTCGTCGCCTGCCAGACCAGGCTCAAGTGGGGGGGCCAGCAGGAGGTTCTGCGGCTCGTTCCGGGTCTCGGTGAGGCGGAGTTCGTCCGCCTTGGCGTCATTCACCGGAACACTTACGTCCAGACTCCGCACTGCCTCACCCCGGCGCTGGAGGTCCGCGGCACACCGAACCTGTTCCTGGCGGGCCAGATCACGGGGGTCGAAGGGTACGTAGAGAGCGCAGCGATGGGGATCTACGTGGCCCACACTGTGTCCAGGAGGCTTGGCGGACGAGAGCCAGCCCTCCCGCCCAGACCGTGCGCTTACGGCAGTCTGGTCTCGCACCTGAGTGATTCGGAAACCGAACGAGAATTTGCGCCGATGAACATCAATTGGGGGCTTTTCCCTGACCCTGGTGTCGAGCGAAAGAAGGATCTGAGGCGGGCCGCCAAGCTCGCGGCGGCAAGGCAGGCCTTTAGTGAGTGGCAAGTGGAACTGGACTCTTAGGACCGGGCGGACTTCACAAGCTTGACGATCTTTGTGACGACGCCGATCCCGACCAGCAGCGGGGCCAGCTTCTCGACCAGGACGAAAGCGGTGCTCGCGTGTTCGTCCACGACACGAACGATGCCTCTGGTCCTTGTCCCGACCTCGTCTGTCACGTCTTTGACGTTGGCGGCGATCTGATTCACCTTGTCGGTCAGTTCGCCGACCCGGACGTTCAGGGCAAGGATCGCCTTGCGCAAGTCGAGCAATATCCAGATCAGAGCGACCGTCGCTACCATCATCAGCAGCATCACGACAGACCCGAGAACGAAAAAGATCCCGGACGACGTGAACCACCAGTCAGGAGTGTTCGGCACGGCCCAATGTTACTTGAGATCTGGCTCAGACCACTGCGCCCGAAGCGCTCGCGACCGACTTGGCCGGTAGCCTGAGCGGAATCCGAAACACGCCGTTTTGCGCGACCAAGCGCTTGCCCTCGACCTCGATCTCAGTCCCCCAAAGGCCGGAAACAAGCAGCTCGGACTGGACGTCGAACACGCTCGGGTTTTCGACCATTGCCGAGAACGAGCGGAGACGGACATCGAGCCTGAACTCCTGGATCACGCCGAACGTAGTGCGGGCCTCGCCCCCGATCTGGCGCAGAACGACGTTCCTGCCGACCCCGTCCCACGGTCGCACGATGTGCTCGCCGTTCTCCAGCGAGTAGTGGCATCCAAAGGCGTAGGTCTCGGTGTTGTTGGGGAGCACGTAGGCTCCCGTGCCGCGCAGGTAGTGGTAGTAACCAAGCCCGCTCGACCCGGTGAAGGCGCTGAACCCTGCCTGCTTAGAACTCAGGTCGGGGCAATAGCACAGGCTGGCCGCGCCCTCGGGGGACACGAGTCCCCACGGCCCCAGCATCCCGCCAAACGCCATCCGCACGTAGGCGTCGGGCAGGCCCAAGTAGTCTTTGTCCATCGATCCGAACAGCACGAGCGAGGTCGCCACCGTCGTGTGGGCCTGGCACATCTCGCCTCGGTCGCCGACAGCCTTTGCCGGCACGGAATCGCCACCGTCCCAAAAGCGCTTGTCGGACCCGTACCACCACCAGCTTGGTGCGAGGGACTTTGCGGCAAACGCGCAGCGGACCGTCCGCTCCAGGTGGTCGTCGTCCTCCATCGTCCTGGCGGCCACGAACACCTCTTCAAACCCGCTCGTGTCCATCACAGTCTCCCCTGCGTAGGGGTACTGAAGGTCCACCAGGTCTTCGGACTTTTGAAGGAGCCTGCGGCGGACAGACTCGGCCTCGTCGGTCAGTCCGAAGTGCTCCAGGTCGTCGACAAGGTCCCACAAGCGGGCAAACCCGAGGGTGCCGACCGACCTCACGTACAGCCGCCAGCCGTGCTCGAACTGCGCCTCGACCGTTCTGGCCGCAAGTCGGAGGTAGTCGGTGGGAGTCCGGCTCAGCCCAGGGACGACCCGCGCCACCCGCGAGATCGAGTGGTACAGGTTGGCCACCATCGGGTAGCTCATCGGGCGTCCAAAGTAGCCCGGGATCCCTTCGGTGATGACGCTGGCGACCGCGCCTGTGCCGGGGTTTTGCAGGTCGTCCAAAAGGAACTGCTCGACAAACTCGTCCAGCACTTTGATCTCGGCTGGCTCTGGGTAGACACTGTTCTTTTCAGCCAGGAACAGGGCGTCGGACAGCGAACCTTCGAGTCCTGCCGCACCGTCAAAGTCGGTCTGCTGGTAGACCTCGCCCTCCGGCCCGACCTTGGCCATCACGATGGCCCGGTCGACGGTGGAGCCCTCCGCCAGAACGACCTGGTTGCGCGCGATCCAGGCCGCCCGCTTGGCGATCAAGCTCCGCACAGGTTCGATGAACAGCAGGTGGGCGTGGCACATCAGCCCGTCCTTGTCGGCGAAGCTGACCGTGAGGAAGCCAGGCGAGTCCGGTTTGACGAAGCAAAAACTCCCGTCGGTGTCTGTGTCCACCTCCACCGCCGCCTCTCGACTCACATAGAACCGGTCGGGGTTGTGCCCGGTGACCTCGATCGCCACACCGACGTCCGTCGGAGAGACTGCGCTGGGCAGAAGGCGGATCGCTGGCCGTCCGCAGGCAGCGAGGGTGGCCGAGACCCCATCGAGCTTGTCGCTCTCACAGGGGACGAAACGGGTCTGGAACGTTCGGGAGTCGCCCGGCTCGAGGATCAGGGACGTGTGGTCGTTTTCCCAGGGCCGCCACTCTTCCCGCTCGACGGTCGCTTTGCTCAGGACGTACATCACGGGGATCCCTTCCCACGGGAACGGCGTGTTCAGACTCCCGCGAACGTGTGAGTAGAACTCCCAAGCCGTGTTGTCGCCCGGGAACACGAGGAGACCTGGGGCTTCGGCGGTCATGCGCTGGGCAAAGAGCCAGCTGGCGCCTCCACAGATGGCCTTGTGCAGGTACAGGCGGCTCGTCCACAGCCGCTTGAGTTGGTCGTCCGTCCACCCGAACCCGTCGATGAAGTTGTTGAACGCCATCGGTAGCCCCAACTCGCCTATCTCGATAGTTCGGCGCGCGACGTTTTTGACCTCGATGTCCCAGCAGACCTGTGGCACCGTTCCCGGTGACTCGTAGTAGGTGCCCGTCACCCGCAGACCCTCGATCAAGGGAAACTCGTACTCGAACGCAACCTTGGCTGGGTCGTAGTTCTCGTCTTCCCACGGGTTCAGGTCCTTGCAAGTCTGGTTCTTGCTGACGACCCAGGGATCGTCTGGGTCGGAGCGGACCCCAAGCAGGATCGTGCCGGGGAAGTAGCTGTCAGCGGTTTCTTCGCCGAACTGGACGGCCGGCAGCACGAACTGGAATTCTTCGCCCTCTTCCGGGAGGCCGGGATCCGACGCCCAAAGTTGGGAGATCCGCCCGCCCGCGCGAAACTCCATCGAGATGAGCGAGGCTGTCAGCTCAGTCCTGGCATCATCAAACGGGTCCACGGTCGGGAGACTACCTGCGCCTACGTGGGTTCTTGCTCACTGGCAGACATGACTTGGGACTCAATCTCCGACCACCTTGATTCTCCCAACCCGGTCTGGGAACCGAGCCGGGCCTGTCTGACATGGGTGAGGTAAGCCCGGACCGCATCTAGGGCGGCCTGGCACTTGGGACACCTCACCAGGTGGCGCAGCGCGTACCAAAGATAGGGGCCACCCTTGCGTCCCTCTGCGATCTGGTTGACTGCGCTGAGCATGTGGGGGCACGGACGCACTGGACGGTCTTTCACTGGGCGCCTCCTGCGTAAAGCGGGGCGAGGGCACATGCCAGCTTCATTCTGCCGCGGAACAGCCTGGACCGGACGGTTCCTACCGGAATCTCCAGGACCTCGGCAGCCTCTTCGTAGCTCAGTTCTTCCAGGTCGACAAGCACGACCACCTGCCTCTGGATGTCTGGGAGGGCCATGATTTCCTCGACCAGCGCAGGGCTGATCGAACTGGACTCAAGCGCATCGTGAGGGTTGCCGAGGGCGGATGCCGGGCTGACGGAGGGGCCGGTGCCAGGGTCGTCGGTGATCTCGACGGAACGCACCAGTCGCTTGTCCTTTCTCAGGCGCATCAGGTGTTCGTGCCTGATCGCGGTGCCGAACCAAGACTTGATTCCCAGCCCAAGATCCAGCCGGCCCTCCCTGTAGTACTGGAAGCCCTTGACGACGACCTCTTGGACAAGGTCTTGGGCTGTGTCCAGGTCGAGCGGTGCAAACGACCGTGCGATTCGAAGAAGGTCCGATTCCAGGCGTTTGACGCAGTCTAGGTACACCTCCGGGCTCCTCGTGCCACGGGATTCTGGAAGCTCGGGATCGTCGGGTTTTCCCACAGGGTCACTCCCCGTCAATGTCTGGGGCCTGGCGAATGTTCCACTTTGTCCGAACGACTCTGACCTTGTGCCCCCTCTGTGCCAATATTTCTACCAGGATGGGCAAACAACGCATCGCAGTCATTCCGGGGGACGGAATCGGTCCCGAAATCATGGACACAGTCCTCCAGATCCTGGTTGACACTGGCTTGGATGCCGAGTTTGTGCCTCTTGAGGCCGGCCTCAGCGCGGTCGAGAAGGGTCTCCCGGCGATGCCGGAAGAGACGATCGAGGCCATCCGAGAGATCGGCATCGGTCTCAAAGGACCGACGACAACGCCCAAAGGAACCGGTCACACAAGCGCTAACGTCGCTTTGCGCAAGGCGCTGGACCTGTTCGCGAACGTGCGCCCGGCCAAGACACTTCCTGGCGTGAAAGGCCCGTTCAGCGACAAGAAGCTCGACATCATCATCGTCCGCGAGAACACCGAGGACCTTTATGCCGGAATCGAGTACAAACCCCACCCGGACGTGGCCCAGTCGATCAAGGTGATCACCCGCCAGGGGTGCGAGCGGCTGTATAACTACCCGTTCAACCTGGCAAGGGAGCAGCGGAGGCAGCAGGTCACCG
>CAZGER010000161.1:0-1423 GCA_964524565.1 uncultured Chthonomonas sp.
AACCTTCGACTGGTGCTGGAGGCGCGGGGAGTCGGAGCGAAGGAGCAGAAGGAGACGATCGACCAGCTTTGCGAGGAGCTGCACATCACGAAGATCCGGCAGTCGGCGGGGGGTGTGCTTTCTGGCGGGGAGCGTCGGCGGGTCGAGATCGCTCGGGCGCTTGCCTCTGCGCCGAAGTTCATTTTGTTGGACGAGCCTTTCACTGGGATCGATCCAGTGACGATCGAAGAACTGCAACACATCATCCACCGGCTGAAGGGGCAGGGGATCGGGATCTTGATCACGGACCACAACGTCGAGGCGACGTTGAACATCACGGACCGGAACTACATTTTGATCGACGGGAAGATCATCGCCCAGGGTTCTGGTGACGAGATCCGTGGGAACGAGCTTGTCCGGAAGCACTATCTGGGGCAGGGTTTTGAGAAGATCAGGGAGGGGCTTCCTCGGGGGTGAGGCGGGTCGACCGGCTTGTGACGCGGGAGTTGATCGGCCCGTTTGTTTTCGGTGTCGCGATCTTCACGGTTTTGGTGATGG
Source organism: uncultured Chthonomonas sp. (assembly GCA_964524565.1). Lineage (GTDB taxonomy): Bacteria > Armatimonadota > Fimbriimonadia > Fimbriimonadales > Fimbriimonadaceae > UphvI-Ar2. The sequence goes on from CAZGER010000161.1 coordinate 538, forward strand.
CGGGATCGTTCCTTTTTCAGTTCACGAAGCTTTTGGCGGACGGCTATCCGTTTTTGGTGGTGGCGCGACTGGCGGGGCTGCTGATGCCGGGGATCTTGGCCAAGACGCTTGGGATGGCGATGCTTTTGGGGACCTTGCTGGCTTTTGGCCGGTTGAGCGGGGACAGCGAGATCGTTGCTTTGCGGGCGGCGGGTTACAGTGTGGGGCGGATCGTCGTGCCGGTGGTGATGTTCGGTCTATGCGTCTCGGTGGTGAACTTTGTCTTTTCGGACCATGTGGTCCCGAGCGCTTCGGTGCAGGCGGCGGGGATGTTGAAGAAGCTGAAGAAGGACACGGCGAACCGGAGCCGGCAGGACCTTTCACAGTCGCTTTTTGACGGAGACCGTCTTGTGGGGCACTTGTACGCCCAGGACTTTGACTTTGCCGACCGGACGCTGAGCGGGGTCTCGGTGACGATGTTCAGCAAGGACGGTCGTCCGACGATGCTTTTTTCGGTGGACCAGTTGAAGTTCGAGGACATCGAGAAGTGGCAGGCGGTTGGTGAGGCGACGGTCTATGTGTTCGAGGACGGTCTTCGGGTGCGTTACCCTTCGGGGGTGTGGCCAGACGGGGTGACGCGCCCGACGGCGACTCCGGAGGACATGTTGGCGGGCGATGTGACGGACCTTGACGCTTATAGCTCTGCACAGATCATCCAGCAGGCGGAGAAGCTGGCTCGGCGCCCGGAGGCCGACCCGAAGCAGGTGAAGAACCTTGAGTACGGCTATTGGAACAAGTTCGCCCTACCGTTGGCGGGTTTGGTCTTTGGGTTTGTGGGCGCCCCGCTGGGTATCCGGAACCATCGGGCCGGGACAGCGACCGGGTTCTGGCTTTCTGTCGTCATTAT
>CAZGER010000161.1:1433-5217 GCA_964524565.1 uncultured Chthonomonas sp.
GAACGCTTTGGCGATCTTGGCCCAGAGCGGTTCTGTGCCGACCTGGGCTGCGGCGTTCGGGCCGACCTTTGCCGGCCTGGTCGTTGGCGGCGTGCTGATCCGGAGGAAGAACTCGCAGTGATCGGCGTTCCCATCCTGTTTTTGGCGCTGATGGTGATCCTGGGCGGGGTCGTGGCGTACCTGGGCGACATTATCGGCCGGACGATGGGCAAGAAGCGGCTGAAGATCTGGCGTCTGCGGCCGAAGCACACTGCGGCTTTGGGGACGTTTTTTGCAGGGATGGTCGGGACAGTCCTGACGATATCGGCATTGGCGGTGTTCGTCGAGCCGGTGCGGGTGTGGATCTTTGAGGCGGAGAAGGTGCAGGCCCGTTTAGCGGAGGCGGAGAAGGAGCTTTTGACCAAGACGCAGAGCCTGGGCGAGATGGAGTCGCACGTGGGCGAGCTGCAGTCGAGTCTGGACGGGACGAGCAAGGAGCTCGATGCGGCGAGCGCCCAGCTGAAGAAGGAGCGGTCGGCCCTGCTGGACGCGAAGAACCAGAACACCCGGCTTTCGACGGAATCGAAGAAGCTGGCGGCGCGGGTGATCACTTTCCAGATCGATGTGAAGCGGTTGCAGTCGGACATCAGCCGGTTCCAGGTCCAGAGGACGGCTTTGGAGGGTCAGGTGACGTCGCTGAAATCGGAGAAGTCGCGGTTGGAGGGGGACAACGCGGCGATGCAGAAGATGAATCTGGAGCTGACGAACGAGAACGGGGAGCTGGAGCGGAACCTGAGCGTGCTGCGGTCGAGTTTTGGGAAGCTGGAGGAGGACTATCGTGCCTTGGACGCGGAGTTCAAGCGTTCGCGGTCGGAGTTTGACGCTGAGTTGGGTAAGTACCGTGCCGACCTTGCGACGGCGAAATCTGACCTGGAGGCGACGACGGAGAAGCTGTCCAAGGAGCAGGAGCACCTGACAGAGGTGCAGACCTATTTGAACTTTTTAGAGGGCAAGAGCGAGACTTCGCGGCAGAACCCGATCATCTACCGTCGTTCGGACGAGTTGGCGCGGGTGGCGGCGCGGGACAGTCTGACCCCTGCGGAGGCGCGGCAGTTGGTGCTGGGTCTGCTTTCTCGGGCCAAGACGGACGCACGGTCGGCGGGGGCGGGGGACAACACGGAGGGATCGTACGCCGGTCTGCTGCCGGACGGTCCGATGTCGCCTGACGATCTGGTGACGGCTTTGTCGCAGAGGCTGGCGGGGTACTCGCGGCACCGTCTGTTGGTGGCCCGGGCCTTGGGGAACGCGTTTGAGACGGAGTTTGTGCCTTTGCGGATCGACATTTACGAAAACCCGATCGTTTACGCGGCGGACGCGGTTGTGTTCGAGACGGCGATCGACGGGCGGAAGAGCTCGACGGACATTGCGGAGACGCTTATTTCGGAGCTTGCGGAGAACATGACGGCAAAGCTGGTACGGGACGGGATGATCCCGGCGGTCGGCCGTCCGACCCCTTTGGGCGAGGTGCCCAATTCGATGGGGATCATGATGGTTGAGCAGTTGCGGGCGGCGGGGACACGGATGAAGGTGCAGTTTTTGGCGGCGAGCGACACACGGGCGGGCGACAGGGTGAACCTGACGTTCAGGGTGCGGTCTTAGATGCGGATGGGCCCGAAGACGGTGATGGCGGTCGACCCTGGGAGTTCGAAGTGCGGTCTGGCGGTTTTGCGCCGGGACGACAAGGACGAACTGGAGGTGCTTTGGCGGGGGATCGTTCCTGTGGGGACGGTGGGGGCGACGGTCGGTTCGCAGCACGGGGTGTTCGATTTTTCGATGGTTGTCATTGGTTGCGGGACCGGTTCCAAGGAGGCTGTGGAGTCGGTGCGGGACGAGCTACCGAGCATCGGTGTGTTGGTCGTGGACGAGAAGGACACGACGATGCAGGCGCGGGAGCGGTACTGGGAGCACAACCCACGGCGCGGCTGGCGCAAGTTGTTCCCTTCGACGATGCTGGTTCCGCCGGAGCCGGTGGACGATTTTGTGGCGGTCATCCTTGCCGAGCGGGTCTTGGGGACCGGGTAGTCACTTTGCGCCGGGGAGGAACCCGGTTTTGCAGAACTTGAGAAAGGTCTCTTTCTGGTCTTTTCCGTAGCCGGCCCACGCGCGGGTGACGAGTCCGTCTTCGCGGACGAAGAAGAGGTAGGGGGTGACGGGTGGCTGCCAGTCTGCCTCGATCTTGCCCTGGAGGTCGGTGAAGGTTGTCCGGGCGGGGTCTTTTTGTCCGAGGTCCGGTTTGGTGGGGCCGAGGCTGACTTCGACGAGCGTCCCTCCGGCGGACTTGATGACGGCGGCGGCCTGTCTCCAGACCGGTTCTGCGGCGGCACTGACCTTGCAGTCGGGGGCGGTGAAGAGGACGGCGAACTTTTTGCCCTTGAACTCGCGGGCGAGGTTTCGGGTTTTGCCCGACTTGGCCTCGGTCCATGACGCGAGGGGTGCCTTGTACCCTGACCGGAGGGGCCTTTGCATGTTGGGGATGCGGCCGGGCATGCAGCCGACAGGGAGGACGAAGTCTGTGTCGGCGAGGTGCTGCTTGGCGATATCGTGGTTGGCGAGGGTGAGTTTGAGGGTGCTGACCCCACCTTGGATCTCTGCGGTGGCGGTGAGTCCGATGATGGCTCCGGTCTGGCCGACGTAGAGGGTGACGGGGACCTGGGCGTCCTGGATCGGGAAGTTGGCGGTGAGCCTATCGGCGGCGGCGCCGTTGAAGGTTTGTCCTTTGGTGACCTGCCATTTGGCCTCGGTTCCTTGGGCGATGCTGACGATGATCTGCGGGTAGGCGGGTCCGAGGACCTCGATGTCTTCGGAGGGTGGCGCGAGCTTTGGGAAGGCCCGGTATTCCCAGTAGACCTTTGCGGTGTGGTCGACGAAGTAGGTTCCGTCGCGCCTTTGGGACATTGAGTAGTGTCCGGACTTTGTGGTGATGTCGAACTGTTGGCCGTTGGGGAGCGACCATGCGAACCTGCCTTTGCCTGTGCCGTAGAAGTTGGACTCGTAGGTGTAGTCGAAGGCGTAGTCGTTTCTACCGGCGAGGTGGGTTTTCATCCTTTGCACGGGGTCGGCTTGGAGTGCGGGGGCAAGTGCGACCACGGCAGACAGCATCACGTTTGTTATTTTCCCTGGGGAGCCTGGTAGAAATGTGTGCAATCCCCGAACGGTAGTACGGAAAAAACACTTGAGTCGGTTCTATGGATGGGCAGAAATACGTAGTTTTTTGTATCGGCAAGGAGCTTTATTCTTTGCCGGTGACGCATGTCGAGCGGATTTTGGGCGAGCAGCCCACGACGCGGATCCCTCGGACCCCTAAGATGGTCCTTGGAGTCTTTGACCTTCGCGGCGAGACGCTTCCGGCGATCGATCTGCGTGCCAGGTTCGAGTTCCCCGAGTTTGACGGGAGCGGTTCTTACGTGGTGGTGCAGAACTCGGAGGCGAAGTTTGCTTTGCGGGTGGACTCGATCGAGGCGATCTGGGAGTTCGGTGCTGACGAGATCGAGCCGAAGCCGAGCTTTGTGCGTGGCGACGCGGACGAGTTCATGTCCGGTGTCGTGAAGCACGAGGACCGCTTGGTCGTTGTGCTCGATCCGGAGCACGTGATTCCGAAGCACGTCGAGGCGAAGGTCGCCAAGCTGAAAGTCGCGGCTTAGGGGCGCTCCTTACGAGAGTCCTGCCAGAATCTTGTTGATGGCGGGAAGGGCCGACGACAAGATATTGGAGGTTGCCGGGCTGGTGCCCAAACGGCGCGTTCCAT
>CAZGER010000162.1:0-5158 GCA_964524565.1 uncultured Chthonomonas sp.
CGGCCTGACCGCGCTCGGCGAACAAGCGTACCGCAGCGAACGTCGCGACTGCTGCGACGACCGCGAACTTGAACTGACTGTGGCTGGACGGCTGCGCCCTGGTCCCACGGAAAAGCACGACGAACCAGTAGATCCCGAGCGCAAGATAGGCGGCAAGGGCGAGCACGCCGGACTCTGCCGCGATTTGCAGATAGGCCTGGTGGGCGGTCTCGGTCTGGTCGACGATCCCCGGTTTGGCGGAGTAGTAGCGGAACGATCCGTAACCCGTCCCGGCTGGGTGCTCCTTGATGAGCTCAACGGCGGTTTCCCACAGGTTCCGCCTGAAGCCGACCGACTGCTCGGACGAGGCCCCTGCTGTCGTCACCCGGGAAAGAGCCTCGCCCCCTTTGCTGGCCGCTCCTGCCGCTTGGGTAAGCCCGGCCAGAAGGGCAAAGCCAAGCAGAGCCGGGGCGAGGGCAATGACCGACCGGGCGGGCTTTCCTGAAGCGGCCAGGGACAAGATGAAGAGGACCACCAGCCCGACAGCCCCAGCGAGGATCCCACCTTTGCTCTGGGTCAGGCCAAGCGCGACGAAGTTGACACTGGCCAGGGCAACGAACACTGGCCCACGCTTGCGGCTGGCAAGGGCCAACCCCGTCGCGAGCACGGCTCCGACGGCAAAGACCGTGGCAGCGGCGTTAGGGTTGCTCCACCCGGCAAACACCCTGTAGCCGGGTTCCTCGGCCATCCTGGAGACGTACTCCAGGATCCCTCGGACAGACAAAAGGGTGCATCCGGCGGAGAGTCCCCCAAGGATCGCCCAAGTCCCCTTGATGCGTCCCGAAGCGGCGATGGCCAGGAAGACGACCGCGCAGAACATCAACAGCGAGATCCAATCGCGAAAGCCGGCATAGGGGAACCTTGAGGCGAGGATGCTCACAAGCGTCAGGCCCAGGAAGAACGCCATGATCGCGGCAGCGCGCACGTTCGGCACCTGGACGACCCGGTTGCGGTAGATCGCCAGGAACAGGCCGCCGCATGCAAGGAGAGATAGGACGAACCTCGTGCCAAGGGGGAGTCCGCTGCCGCCAGCGATCTCGGACCAGACCGACGAGTAGATCGGTTGGGCAAACCCGGCAACGTGGCCCCCGACGACCGGTGCCAGGAACGCCAGCACGATGATCGCCAGGAGTTCTGGCTTGGTCCCTTTCACGAGAGCTTCCTCCGGATGGCGTCCAGATAGTTCTTTGCTAGGAACAGAGAGGCCCGGAGCGTCAGGGCCGCGGCGGCAAAACCTGCGACGAACGGACGGAGCAGGACAAACGACTTGCGGACATCGTGCTTGACGAAGTAGCGGAACATCGACCTGTGGAACCGCAGGATCATCTTGTTGGCGACCTTGTCGGTGCTGCGCCCGATGGCATGGGTGACCACCGCGTCCGGGATGTACGTCACCTTGAAACCGGCGTCCCATGCGCGCTTACAGATGTCAACGTCCTCGCAGTACATAAACAGGGTGTCGTCCAGCATGCCGACCTTTTCCACGAGCGACTTGGTCATGAACAGCGCCGCGCCGCTCACCCAATCGACCTCGCGAGGCTGGTCATGCTTCCAGTCTGTCATGAGGTAGTCGCGGGTGAAGCGGTTGTTGGGAAAAACCCTGCCGAGAAACGTGTTTCTAAAGGCGGCGGCAAGGGGGTTGGGGAACCGGCGACAACTGAACTGAAGGCTGCCGTCAGGGTTCAGGAGCTTGGGCCCGGCGATCCCAACCAGGGGGTTCGCCGCCATGTACTGCGTCACGCGCCTGATGGCGCCAGGATGGACGACGGTGTCCGAGTTGAGAAGGGCCACGTCCGTCCCTTTCCTTTGGGCGATCGCCAGGTTGTGCCCACCGGTGAACCCGAGGTTGGTGGTCTGGCGCAGCAGCGTGAACTCGGGGAACTCGGCCTCCACCATGTCTGGCGACCCGTCAGCACTGGCGTTGTCCACGACAATGACCTCAAAGTCGGCCTCGCCGTGCGCCTCTCTCAAGCTCTGAAGGCAGGCGCGAAGGTCTTCGATGGTGTTCCAGCTACAGATTGTGATGCTGAGGTCGAAATCCGCCATGGAAGCCTTTGGCCCGGATGAACGCCGCAGTGTAGCTAGCGACTGCGACCAGGGGCAGAAAGAGCCGCTCCACGCCCTGTGTGTGCTTGAAAAAATAACGCACCAGACTCCGGTGCGATTCCCAAATCATACTCCGTTTGACGAGCCTTGTGCTGGCCCCGTGGTGGTGGCAGATCGACGTTTTGGGCGTGTACCAGCAGTCAAACCCTGCCGCGCGGAGCCGGTAGAGCAGGTCGACCTCGTTGAAGAAGATCGGGAAGGAAGGATCGAACAGCCGGTCGCCGGCACCGACCCTTTCGAGGGCCGACCTTCGGAACAGGAGGAACGTCCCCATCGGCTGGTCGGCGTAGCCTTCCCGGTCGTAATCGAACCACCGCTGGGAATAGGAGCCGAGCTGCGAACGCGGGAACAGCCGATCCAGTCCCGTGAGCTGACCGAGCACCCCCGCGAACGTGGGGAAGCCGCGCACAGACCTCTGGAGCTCGCCTTCTGGTCCGAAGAACTTGACGCTCAGGCACGCGCACCCGGGCCTCACGGCAAGTTCTTGCAGCGCGACCGCCAGCGTGTCCGGTCCCAGTTCGGTGTCCGGGTTGAGCAGCAGGATCCAGTCACCCTGGCACCGGCTGAACGCCAGGTTGTTACCCTCGGCATACCCGAGGTTCGCGCCGGATTCAATGAGAGTGACCCGGGGATAGGATGCCCTGACCGCCTCGGGGCTGCCGTCGGTTGAGGCGTTGTCGACGACGATGACTTCGGTCGGCAAAGGGGGCTCGGCGGCGGCCAAGGAGTCCAGACAATTGCACAGCATGCCCTTCGTGTTCCAGTTCACGATCAGCACGCTCAGCATCAAAAACGAATCGTACCATTCACCGACCTTTGGCCCTTTTTGCTCGTCCTTATTGTTGGGTTGATGGGTCAAGAGTCCGAAAATGAACCTGTTTGCATTGACATGTAGAAGTTTCTGCGGTAAGTTCGTGCAAAGTTTGCTGGGCAGGGGTGTCGCGCCCCGTCGTGCCTTTGAGGAGGAACTATCGTTTTGAATTTCAAACCGTATCTGTTGGCAGCTGTTTGCGCCATGTCTGTCATGATCGCGTGGGCGACCACCCACAGCGTGAAGGGAGGCGAAAACGACGAGACAATCGCCAAGAAGTACGGTTTGACCGTGGCCCAGCTCCACAAACTGAACCCGAAGGTGAACTGGAACAAGCTGCAGATCGGCCAGTCGGTCGTTGTGTCTGCCAGCAAACCGGTGGCAAAGACCGCCGCAAAGCCAGCGGCCAAGCCCCAGATGGTCAAAACGACCAAGTCTGTCGAGATCGTCAAGACCGACGTGATCGTCCGTAGCGGGCCGGGAACCTCGTTCGACAAGGTGACGATGGTCACCAAGGGCAGGACGGCAGGCCTGATCGAATCGCGGAGCGGCTGGTTCAAGATCCAGTTCTCCGGTGGGACGGTCGGCTGGGTCCGGGCGGACATGGCCAAGGTCGTGGGCGGAGCAACCGCCAAGCCTGCGGTCTCCACCCAGCCCAAGGAACCGACCAAGCCCGTTGTCGCCACCAAGACCGACACCGAGGGTTCTGTCGAGATCGTGAAGACCGACCCGAAAGTTGTCCAGCGCGACGAGAAGAAGATCGATCCGCCGACCGGTGGTTCGGCCATCGAGCCAATGCCGCTCCAGGTCCAGATCTCCAAAGACGACGTGATCGTCCGGTCCGGCCCCTCAACGTCCAAATCCAAGGTTGTGACGGTGAGCAAAGGCCGCATCGCCGACGTTCTGGCCCGCCAAAACGGTTGGTTCAAAGTCAAGTTTTCTGGCGGGACGATCGGGTGGGTCCGCAACGACATGACAGCGGCCCCTGGTTCGGTCGACCTCCAGGCGAAGTCGGTCGAGTCGAGCGATCCTGGCAAGGCCGGTAGCCTGCTGGAGACCGCCCGCGACCAGATGGGCGTCCGTTACCGATACGGCGGGACAAGCCGCGCAGGTTTCGACTGTTCGGGGTTCGTGCAGTACGTCTTTTCCAAGCACGGGATCAAGCTGCCGCGGACAGCCCTGCAGATGTCGGGCGTCGGCCAAAAGGTGGGCCGCGACCAGCTCCAGCCCGGCGACCAAGTGTTCTTTATCACAGTCGGACGGCGTGTCAGCCACGTGGGTATCTACATCGGCGGCGGCAGGTTCATCCACGCCAGCAGTGGCGGCGGAAAGGTCCAGATCAACAGCCTGGGCGAGAACTACTACAACAAGCGCTACGCCGGTGCCCGAAGGCAGCCAGGCTTGAAGGGGCTGAAAATCGTAGAAGACGCCAAGAAGGAAGAGGGCCAGAAGGCGATTCCAGAAGGCCCCGCGTTCAACGATAACGAAGGCTAAGGCCAGGTCGACCTGTGGCGGGCCGGGGCAATGTCCCGGCCCGCTGATTTTACAAATTCCGCGCCCGGAACGGTCAGAATGGAAGGATGCTGACAGCCATCCTCGCCGCGACCGCGTTCACCAAGATCTTTGACGGCAAGAGCCTGGACGGGTGGGAGATTGTCGGTGGCGGTAAGTGGACCGCCCAGAACGGCGTCCTGCGCGGCGAGTGCGCCAAGGCGGACGAGCAGGGGGTTCTGGTCTTCAACCGGCCGGTCAAGGACTTTGAGGCCAAGCTCCAGTTTAGGATCACAGGCGGGAACAGCGGCTTTTACTTTCGGGCTGAACGCCTAAAGGAGCAGCCGCTCATGAAGGGCTTTCAGGCCGAGGTGGACGCGATCGAGGACGTCGCAGGGATCTGGGAGACCGGTGGCCGGGGTTGGGTGTTCAAGCCAGACGCGGCCCTACACGCCAAAACGAACTTCAAACCGGGCGAGTGGTCGAGCATGGAGGTTTCTGCCAAGGGCCAAAAGTACGTCGTCCGGCTGAACGGTGTGACAGTGACCTCGATCGAGGATCCGTTGGGCCGGACGGAAGGGAGTCTGGCGCTGCAACTTCACGGCGGGATGGACATGTGGGTGGAGTTCCGGGAAATCTGGTTGAACCGTCTTTAAGTCGGGCCTGGTGTCCCCTGGTTCAGGTTCGGTCGTGCCATAATGCAAGCTCGCG
>CAZGER010000163.1:0-5145 GCA_964524565.1 uncultured Chthonomonas sp.
CGGTCGGCTTTAGTTGACGACGTTGGTGACGAACGCTTTGAAGGCGGTCGGGTCGTTGATCGCGAGCTCGCTGAGCATTTTGCGGTTGACCTCGATGCCTTTTGTGTTCATCGCGTGGATGAGGTCGCTGTACTTGACGTCCAGTTCCCTGCATGCGGCGCTGAGGCGGACGATCCACAGTCTGCGGAAGTCGCGCTTTTTGGCCCTGCGGTCGCGAAAAGCGTACTGGCCGCTTTTCATGACCTGTTCTTGGGCGTTTTTGAACGTGTTCTTTTTGCGGCCGTAGTAACCGGATGCCTGCTCGACGACCTTTTTGTGCCGTTTGTGCCGCATCAAGCCGCGCTTGACTCTTGCCATTTTTTCGTTTTCCTCGTTTTGTTTTTTTTGGTCGGTACCGGTTCCCAGCCTTTTTTGGCGGTGGCGGTAGAGGGGTGGAGCCCTAGCCGAGGGCGAGCAACCGCTTCACGCGGCGCTTCTCGGTCTTGCTGAGCTCCGTATCAAGGTCCAGCCGGCGTTTTTGGCTTCCGCTCTTGTGGAAGAACATGTGGTTGTTGTATGACTTGCGCCGCATGATCTTCCCAGAGCCAGAGATTTTAAACCTCTTCGCCGCTGTCTTGCTTGTCTTCAGCTTTGGCATCTTTTTTCTGGCTTCCTTGTGCCTTGTTCGAGATCGGGTTGAACACCACGACCATCTCGCGTCCGTTCAGAACCGGGTCTTTCTCCCTTTTTCCGACCTCCGCGATGTGGAGTGAGATCGCTTCCAATTTCTCCTCTCCCCTTTTGGGGTGAGCCAACTCGCGGGCTCGAAACCTGCAGACGACTCGGACTTTGTCTCCGTCGCCCAGGAACTGCCTTGCTTTGCGCACGGCGACCATCAGGTCGTGTTCCGCGATGTTTGGACTGATCTTTATACCCTTGACGTCTTGGGTCTTCCGCTTTTGGTCCTTCTTTAGCTTGTCCTGCTCGTATTTGTACTTACCGTGGTCGACGATCTTGGCGACGGGCGGGACGGCGTTTGGTGCGACGAGGACGAGGTCGAGGCCTTCGGACTCTGCGATGGAGAGTGCTTCTCGGGACGCGAGGACGCCGAGTTGGGCGTTGGTGGAGGAGATGACCCTGAGTTCAGGGAATTTGAGGAGCCGCTCATTGATCGGCGGCCCTGGATCCGGCCGTGGTCGGCCTCGGGGCCTTCTAATCTTGAGCCACCTGCATGTGGACTGATAGTTTTGCCATATTTTGCACGCCAATTATATCGTTGGCAGGTTCGCCGAGTCAAATAGGGCCCGATCCGAGTTTGGAAACCGCCCGGGGTTTTGGTAGGATGGTTCTAGTTTTTTAGTTTTGGGCAGTCATTTTGGTGTGGTGTTCCCTGGTACTGCTCGACCGGCTCCTCTGTGCGTCTGAAGGGCCAGTCGCGCGGCGATACGTTGAAAATCCCCCGGCCGTTGTCGTCCCGGCCGACGAAGCTGCCATTGCTGGCCTGTTCCCTGCCGAGTGGCGCACCGATCGGGTGAGGGCGCAAGGGACGCCAGTGGCCGGATCCGAGGTTCCGCGGACGGTGCGGCTGGTCAAGTCTGCGCTTTCGCGGTACGGGCCCGGGTCGCTGGCCCCTCTCAAGACCGTCGTGTGCCTGGGTTCAATGTCGTTTTTTGGGCTTTCTTTCGGCGGGACGAACAGCCTGGACACCCTTTACATCTGCAACGCGGGCGAGAGGGAGGGCTACACGGACGCGTACATCTATGGGGCGGTCCACCACGAGTATTCGAGCATCCTGCTGCGCAACAACCCTGGTCTGCTCGACCGGGCGCAGTGGGACAAGGCTCTGCCGCCGGGGTTTTCGTACCTGGGCGACGGCACGGACGCGATCCGGGAAGGGACGAGCGACGTCAGGTTCAACCCTCGGCTGTTCTCGGAGGGGTTTTTGGCAGACTATTCCCGGGCGAGCCTTGAGGAGGACTTTAACCTGATCGCGGAGAACCTTTTTGTCTCTCTACCTGAGTTTTGGGCGGCGGTCGACCGGAGCCAGCGGCTGAGGGCCAAGGTCGAGCTTGTGGCGGGGTTCTACGAGCGTCTGGACCCAGGTCTGAACCTGGCAAGGTTCAGGTCCACAGCCTCCCCAGTGCCCGCCCGGTAGGGCACAATTGGCAGACCTGATGTTCACGACGGTCTCCAAGACTTTTCGGTGGGAGATGGGGCACCGCCTCATGGACCACCCGGGGTTGTGCCGGCACCTGCACGGCCACTCCTACAAGGCGGTCGTCAGCGTCACTGGCGAATTGGACGATTCTGGGATGGTCTTGGACTTTGCCGACATCAAGGCGGCCTTACAGCCTTTGGTGGACGAACTGGACCATTCGATGATGCTGAGTTCGGCCGATGGCGAGTTGGTGTCGTACCTGCGGGGCCAGGAGATGAAACTTTACGTGCTTCCTTGCGAGCCGACGGCGGAGAACATCGCCGGACTGATCGCTGGGCGGGCGGTGACGGCTTTTTCCGGTGACCGTCGGCTGAAGACCGTCCGGGTGCAGGTGATCGAGACCGAGACGTCCTCGGCCACGGCGGAGGTGGCCCTTTGAGCGAGACCTTGGAAGTGCTGGTGACCGAAGAGGACCTGCAGCGGCGGGCCAAGGAGCTTGGGGCGGAGATCCGGCGCGACCACGGCGAGGCCCCGATCGTGCTTTTGTGCGTGCTCAAGGGTGCCTTCCCTTTCATCGCGGACCTGGCCAGGGCGATCCCGGGGGAGGTTTATGTGGATTTTGTGCAGACGTCGTCTTGGGACGGTGGGCGGGAGCAGATGGGTTCGGTGCAGATCAAGCGGGACCACGACATCAACGTCGCTGGCAAGCACGTTGTTATCGTGGAGGACATCGTTGACACAGGTTCGACGCTGACGTACCTGCGCAAGATCCTGGAGACGCGTTCGCCTGCATCTGTGAAGGTGGCGGCGATGCTGGACAAACGGGAGGCGCGGCTCCATCAGACCCATGTGGAGTACATCGGCTTCGTGATCCCGAACCGGTTTGTGGTAGGATATGGGCTCGACGACGACGAAAGGTTTAGGAACCTTCCCTATGTCGCCGCTCTCGATTCGGGCGAGCCCCACTCATAACGGAGTGCTGCCCAAACGAATGAGACCCATCCACTCCTGCGCTCACTGCGCAAACCCTAACTAACACTTATGAGCCACGTGTTCAGACCACGTAAATCCGACGGCGGGGGCAAACAGCAGAACCGGCGTCGCGGCGGTAACCGTGAACGGCACCGCGAGATCGACCAGGCAGAGCTCGAGGGTCTGCCGGAACTCGACTTCAACCACTTCGACATGATGCCACCGGCCGAGCTGGCCAAGGTGTGCAAGAAGCACAAGGTCTCCATTGACCAGGACAAGACGGCGGTCATCGAGCAGCTTTTGCCGGTTGTGAACGCCGAGGCGGACCCGGTCTACAAGAAGGGGATCCTTGACGTTTTGCCGGACGGGTGGGGGTTTTTGCGCTGCACGAACTATGCTCCTTCGCCGGACGACGTGTACGTGAGCCAGTCCCAGGTGAAAAAGTCCGGGTTGCGCCCGGGCGACACGGTCTTTGGCATGGCCAGACGCCCGAAGGAGGGCGAGAAGTACCAGGGGATGCTTCGGGTGGAGGCTGTCAACGGCCACGGCACCCAGTCTCCCGAGCACTTGAACCGTCGTGACTTTGAAAACCTGACCCCGCTGTTTCCGGACGCGAAGCTGAAGCAAGAGACCGATCCGGAGAAGATCGTGGGCAGGATCATCGACCTGATCGCTCCGATCGGCAAGGGTCAGAGGGGCCTGATCGTCGCTCCGCCGAAGGCCGGCAAGACGACGATCATCAAGTCGATCGCCAACAGTGTCGCGATCAACCACCCGGACGTTGTGCTGATGGTGCTTTTGGTGGACGAGCGTCCCGAGGAGGTCACGGACATGCGCAGGTTTGTGCGCGGCCAGGTGATCAGCTCGACGTTCGACGAACCGGCCGAGAACCACATGCGCGTTACGGACCTGTGTCTGGAGCAGGCCAAGCGGATGGTCGAGGCTGGGCGCGACGTTGTGATCCTGCTCGACTCGATCACGAGGTTGAGCAGGGCTTCGAACCTGACGATCAACCCTTCTGGGCGGACGCTCTCGGGCGGTCTGGACCCGGCGGCGCTGTACCGACCCAGGCGGTTCTTTGGCGCGGCGCGGAACATCGAAGAGGGCGGGTCGCTGACGATCATCGCCACGGCGCTCGTCGAGACGGGCTCGAAGATGGACGACGCGATCTTTGAGGAGTTCAAGGGCACGGGCAACATGGAGATCGTGCTGGACCGGGAGCTTGCCGAGCGCAGGATCTGGCCAGCGATCGATGTCCGACGCTCTTCCACACGGCACGAGGAGGCCCTGTTCACCGCGGAGACCTTGGAGGCCGTTTACCAGCTGCACCGCATGCTGGCGAACACCAAGGACACGGTGGACGCCACGGAGAGCCTGATCAAGCTGTTGAAGCGGACGCCGAACAACGAGGCGTTCCTTGCCAGTGTGATCGCCAAGACCAGGGCGACGGTCTAAGACCAACCTCCCCTGCGGCCTTCGGGCCGCAGGGGAGGTTTGCGTTTATGCCTTCGCCGCTGGCTGGGTTTCTTTGAAGATGAACCTGCCGTTCTCAAAGTCCACCTGGACGGCGTGTCCTTCGCGGACCTCGCCCCGTAGCAGCGCCATCGCGAGGGGGTTGACCACCTCGTTTTGGACGGCGCGTTTGAGGGGTCTTGCACCGTACACAGGATCGTAGCCGGCCAGGGCGATCTGGCTGCGCGCCTCTTCTGTCAGGTTGAGCTCGATGCGCTTTTCAGCCAGGCGTTTGGCGAGGAGGTCGACCTGGATGTCGACGATGCCTTTTATCTCGTTGACCCCAAGGGACCGGAAGACGACGATGTCGTCGAGGCGGTTGATGAACTCGGGGCGGAAGTGGTTGCGGAGTTCGGCGGTGACCTTGGCCCTAGTGTCCTCGAACGACTCGGAGTCGATGATCCCTTCGCCGAAGTGGTGGCTGCCGATGTTGCTGGTCATGATGACGACCGTGTTCTTGAAGTCGACTGTGCGGCCTTGGCTGTCGGTGAGGCGGCCGTCGTCGAGAACCTGGAGGAGGACGT
>CAZGER010000164.1:0-5112 GCA_964524565.1 uncultured Chthonomonas sp.
GCCCTCGCCGCCGCCCTCACCGACCAGGGCTTCCGCATCGTCAGCGGCGGTACAGACAGCCACCTCATGCTCGTCGACCTTCGCCCCTTCAACGTCACGGGCAAGATCGCCCAGCACGCGCTCGAGCTCGCCAACATCACCACCAACAAAAACACGATCCCCAACGACCCCGAGTCCCCCTTCGTCACCAGCGGGATCAGGCTAGGCACCCCCGCCGTCACCACCCGTGGGATGAAAGAACCGGACATGGCCCGGATCGCCACATGGTTCGCAAACGTCCTCGCCAACCACGAAGACGAGGCCAAGATCGCCCAGACAAGGTCCGACGTCTCCGCCTTCTGCGACACGTTCCCCATCCACACGGCCTAGACCCATGCTCACTTCCGCACTGGCCGCGGTCCTCTGTGCCGCGCAAAAGCCCAATATCGTCTTCATCTTCGCCGACGACCTCGGCTACGGCGAGCTCGGCTCCTACGGCCAAAGACTCATCAAGACCCCCAACCTCGACCGCCTCGCCAAAAACGGCATGAGGTTCACCGACTTCTACTCAGGCTCCCCAGTCTGCGCCCCCAGCCGCTCCACCTTCATCGAGGGCAAAAGCACCCGGACCTGCGTCGTCCGCGAAAACCGCGAGAACGGCGACTTCACCCCGCAAGGCACCGAAGGCCAATACCCCCTCCCCGCTGGGACAGTCACGATCGGCGGAGCGCTCCAAAAGGCAGGCTACGTGACCGCCTGCATCGGAAAATGGGGGCTCGGCGGCCCAGAATCGACCGGACAGACCAACCTCCAGGGCTTCGACTACTTCTACGGCTACAACTGTCAGCGCCAAGCCCACAACTACTATCCGGACCACCTCTGGCGCAACAACCTCAAGGTCCAGCTGAAAAACCCCTCCTTCCCCGCCCACCAGAAGCTCCCCGAGGGCGCAGACCCCAACGATCCTGCCTCCTACGACCGCTACAAGGGCCCCGACTACTCCCCAGACCTCATGACCGAAGAGGCCCTCGGCTTCATCGACCGCTCAAAAGACCGCCCCTTCATGCTCTACGTGGCCTACACCATCCCCCACGTCGCGATCCAGGTGCCCGACGACTCCCTCAAACAGTACGACGGGGTCTTTGACGAAGCCCCCTATCTCGGAAACCAGGGCTACCTCCCCCACATCCGGCCAAAATCCGCCTACGCCGCGATGGTCACGATCCAGGACACATACGTCGGCCAGATCGTCGCAAGGCTCAAAGCCCAGGGCCTCGACAAAAACACGCTGGTCGTCTTCTCCAGCGACAACGGACCCTCCTGGGTCGGCGGCATGAAGCCCGAGTTCTTCGACTCCACCGCCGGACTCAGGGGCAGAAAGGCACAAATCTGGGAAGGCGGCATCCGCGTCCCCATGATCGCCTCCTGGCCCGGCAAGATCAAGCTGGCAACCGTCTCCAGCCTCCCCTGCGCCCTCTGGGACTTCTTCCCGACCTTCGCCGCCGCCGCAGGAGCCAAGACACCCCCCGACACAGAAGGCGTCAACCTTCTCCCGACCCTCACCGGTAAAGGCAGCCAGGCCAAACACCCCTTCATGTACTGGGAGTTCGCGTCCCAAGACCACGCCCAGGCTGTCCGCATCGGCGATTGGAAGGCAATCAGGTTCAACGGTCGCAACAACAAGGACCGCGGAAAGGTCTTCCTCTACAACCTGCGCACCGATAGGGCCGAGACCACCGACGTCGCCGCAAATCACCCGGACATCGTTCAAAGGGCACAACAGGTGTTCGCCTCAAGGGTCCCCTCCGACGTCCCAGCCTGGGAACCATCCAAAGACTGAGCACAAAAAAACCGGCCCCAGGATTCACCTGGGGCCGAGTCTTGAATGTGTAACCCTAAGAGTTACTTGCTGCGGCGGCGGCGGGCAGCGATGGCAGCAGCGCCAAGACCGAACAGAGCCATCGTGGTCGGCTCGGGAACGGTCGTGAACGTGATGCTCCAGTCGCTGATCGAACCGATGTCTCCACCGGCGTCGTCGCGGACCCAAAGGGTCCAAGAGCCGTCCGCGTTGTCACCAAGGAATCCAGCGAAGTTGGAAACCTCCGTGAACGACAGCAGGGTCGTGCCCGTGGTGTACCACGTGTCGCCCGTGCCGTAGTTGGAAGCGGTGTAAGGGCCGCTGCCAAGGACCGTGCTGTCAGGAGCCGGGCCGGAGCCAGAGTCGCTGAAGCCGACCGACAGGCCGGACACGTCGGTGCTGCCACCAGCGTCGGACATCAGGATCAGACCTTTGCCCGTCGGCGAGACCAGGACGAAGTCCAGGTCGTCCGGCCACGTGTGCGTCAGACCGTTGACCAACACCGAGATGTCGAGGGCACCGGTGCCGACGCCAGAAACCGTAGCCGAAGAGCTGGTCGTGGAATCGGAGTTCAGGCTCCCACCAGTACCGACCGGCGGCAGGGTCATCCCGCCACCAGCAAACGTTTGGGCGTTGGCGCCAACGGCAGCAACGGCCAAAGCGAAGAGTGCAATTTTTTTCATTTCCTCACCTGTCTGGACAACGACGTAGCCCGCCGTGAATCAAGACCGAACGCATTATACAAAAAATCTCCGGATCCTTCAGGCCCCGACCGTGCCAAACCCGCATAACTGGACAAAAACCGGCATAATTACCGTCCCCAGACACCACCGCCACCCCGGACCCTTGTTACACTGGGTTCCTGAGACTGCACCGGCAGCAAGAGGAATCATGCGCGTCACAACCATCCGTACCAAGTGTCTGGCCGTCCCGGGGATCGCCCTGTGCATGGCAACCCAGGCGCAGGCCATAGACGTCTTCCTGGACTTCACCGACTTTGCCACCAACGCTGATATCGCCTGGGCCGCAGCCGGCTCTCCCGGCGGGGCACTCACCGCCACCGATATCCTCTACCTCACTGCACACGCCATCCCAACCAAGATGGCAGCCCAGTACGCCGGGTACACCGTCACCTTCCACACAACCACCCCGGGCGGGGTCCACGAAAAAATCCGCTTCGGCGCATCGACAGGCTTCTCCGGCCTTTTCGGAGAGGCTGAGCGCCTCGACTGGCGCAACGCCTTCAAAGACGACGTCGCCGACGTCTTCGCCCACAACTTCGGCAGCGTCATCGCCGCCGTCCCCAGCGACCACAGCACCTCCGTCGAAAGGTTCGCCAACGCCCTCGCCGGGACAGCCGGGCACGAGCTCGGCCACAACCTCGGCCTCCAGCACTACGACGCCTACGGCTACCCCACCATCTTCGCACCGGTCTACGCTGGCGTCGTCGGACAGCAAAACGACTCCATCATGGCCACCGGCGGCACCGGGCTCACCCTCGCCCGCCGTGGGGACGACGCCCGGTCGTTCAACGAGCGCGAGCACTTCAAGCTCGACTACGCCGACGGTGTCTCCGCCGCCCTCGGACTCACCGTCTCAGAGGTCGTCGGGTCCCACTCCTCGTTCGCTACCGCCCAGTTCGTGGGCGGGGGACTCATCACTGGTGGCAAGTTCGGGGTCAATATCACCGCCGAGACCGGCACGCCCGGTCAAACCGACATGTACAAGTTCACCGCCACCGCCGGTTCACTCTTGTCCCTCAACACCTTCAGCCACTTCATCATGTCGTCCGCCACCGACACGTCCGTCACCCTGTTCAAAGACGACGGCACACCCCTGATGGCCAACGGCGACATCTCCTACTCGGGAATGTCGTTTATGGGCGGCCCCGGCCCCTACAGCGCCGACTCCCTCATCCAGAACCTCGCCGCGCCATACACCGGCACCTACTACGCCTCCGTCACCGGAACAGCCTCGGGCGACTACGACCTCCTCATCACCGGGCTCGACGCAGTGCCAGAGCCCGCCACGGTCCTCCTCCTTGCCAGCGCCGCTGCCGTGGTCGCCCGCAAACGCAGAAAAACGGGCTGAACCGCCAGGTTCAGCCCATGTGGCTGACGACAGCCGAACCAAAGGCCGAGCACGAAACCTCGGTCGCGCCCGCCATCAGCCTCGCAAAGTCGTAAGTCACCGTCTTGGCCGAAATCGCCCCCTCGACACCCTTCACGACCAGGTCCGCCGCCTCGTTCCAACCCATGAACCGGAACATCATCTCGCCGCTCAAGATCACAGACGAGGGGTTCACCTTGTCAAGCCCAGCGTACTTGGGCGCCGTCCCGTGCGTCGCCTCAAAGATGGCGTGCCCCGAAAGATAGTTGATGTTCGCGCCTGGCGCGATCCCGATCCCGCCGACCTGCGCAGCGAGGGCGTCAGAAACGTAGTCGCCGTTCAAGTTGAGCGTCGCCACCACCGAATAGTCCGCCGGCCGCAGCAAGATCTGCTGCAAAAAGGCGTCTGCGATCACGTCCTTGATCACCAGCCCAGCGCCCGCCCGACCCTCAGGGATCACGTGCCAGGGCCCGCCGTCCAGCGGCTCCGCGCCAAAAAAGTCCCGTGCCACCTGGTACCCCCACTCCGCGAACGCCCCTTCCGTGAACTTCATGATGTTCCCCTTGTGGACGAGCGTCACGCTCGTGCGACCCTTGTCGATCGCGTACTGGATCGCGCTGTGGACAAGCCGCTCCGTCCCCAGATAGCTCACCGGCTTGATCCCGAGCCCGACCTGCACCGGCATGTCCCGCTTCGGAGCGCCGATCCCCTCCAAAACCGCCGACCACTCGTCCACCTTCGCCTTCGATCCAAAACGGATCTTCTCGAACTGCTTGGGGAACCTCTCCGCCAAAAACTCCAGCAGAGCCGCCGACTCCTCCGTCCCTGCCGCGTACTCGATCCCAGCGTAAATGTCTTCCGTGTTCTCCCTAAAGATCACCATGTCCACCAGGTTTGGCTCCTTCACCGGGCTCGGCACACCCTGGAACCACCGCACCGGACGCAGGCACAGATAAAGGTCGAGCATCTGCCGCAGCGCCACGTTGATCGACCGGATACCACCGCCGACCGGCGTCGTCAACGGCCCCTTGATCCCCACCTTGTACTCTCTAAAGGCGTCCAAGGTCGCCTCCGGAAGCCACTCGCCCGTCGTGTCAAACGCCTTCTGCCCGGCCAAAACCTCTTTCCAGGCGATCTCCCTGGTCCCGCCATACGCCTTCTGCACC
>CAZGER010000165.1:0-5108 GCA_964524565.1 uncultured Chthonomonas sp.
TCGTCGATGAGGTCGATGGCCTTGTCTGGGAGCTGTCGGTCGCTGATGTAGCGGTTGCTGAGGGTCGCGGCGGCGACGATGGCGGAATCACTGATGCGCACGCCGTGGTGGATCTCGTAGCGTTCTTTGAGCCCACGGAGGATGGAGACGGTCTCTTCGACGGTGGGCTCGTCGACGAAAACGCTCTGGAAACGGCGTTCGAGGGCCTTGTCCTTTTCGACGTACTGGCGGTACTCGTTGAGCGTGGTCGCGCCGATGCACCTGAGCTCGCCCCTTGCGAGCATGGGTTTGAGCATGTTTGCGGCGTCGAGGGAGCCTTCAGCCTTGCCGGCTCCGACGAGGGTGTGCATCTCGTCGATGAAGAGGATCACCTGCCCGGCGGCCTGCTTGATCTCGTCGAGGACGGCTTTGAGTCGCTCTTCGAACTCTCCCCGGTACTTGGCCCCGGCGACGAGGGCGCCCATATCGAGGGCAACGACGGACTTCCCGCGCAGACCCTCGGGGACGTCGCCTGCGACGACCCGCTGGGCGAGGCCCTCGGCGACGGCAGTCTTGCCGACTCCCGGCTCGCCGATGAGGACGGGGTTGTTCTTGGTCCTTCGGCTGAGGACTTGGATCGTCCGGCGGATCTCTTCACTGCGGCCGATGACGGGATCAAGCTTGCCCTGTCTGGCGCGTTCGGTGAGGTCGATGCCGTATTTTTCGAGGGCTTGGAAGGTGGTTTCTGCGTTTGGGTCGGTCACCCTGCGGCCGGCCTGGATCTGTTCGAGGGCCCCTGTGAGCTGTTGTTCGGTTGCTCCTGCCGATGTGAGGGCGCGGCCCGCTTCGCCGGAGTCTTTGGCGAGGGCGACCAGGATGTGACCGGTGCTGACGTACTCGTCGTTCGTTTTGGAGGCGACGTCGAACCCTGTGTTGAAGACGGTCGCTAGTCGGGAGCCGATTTGGGTGCCGTGCTGGCTTGTTCCGCTGACTTTGGCCATGCGTCCGATGGCTTGGCGCATCTGTTCGGCGATGGACTGGGCCTGGACGCCGCACTTGGCGAGGACGGCCTGGGGGACCCCTTCTTGGTCTTGTGCAAGGGCAAGGAGCATATGTTCGGGCTCGACCGCCTGTTGCTGGAACGCGACGGCGAGTTCTTGGGCCTGTTTGAATGCCTCTTGCCCTTTCAGGGTGAGTCTGTCAAATCTCATATGAGTCTCTTACACTCAAGTAACGTGCTTATGAGACTATTATATCCCCTGGCAAGACCTTGGTCCTGTGGTGTGGGCGCTACGACTGGACGACTTCTTCCATCGGCCGCTCTGTGACGCCGTCGATGGTGACCGGTTTGGGGTGCCAGTCTGCCTGTCCACCGTCCAGCAGGTCCCACAGGTGCCAGATGGGACAGAAGACGTCCCCGGGGCCGAAGTTTGTTGTGTTCGTCCTGACTACGGAGCCGTCTGGGAGCCTTTTGAAGGTACTGACGCCGGGTTCATGGCCGTCATCGCTGAAGTAGCCCATTTCTCGGGAGAAGGTGGTGTCGGCGTCTTGGACCATGGTGAAATTCCAGCCCCTGCTTTCGGCGACCTTTTTTTGGACGTCGGTCGGGTCGCCGTTGACTAGGACTATGGCGGCCCTTGTCCTGATGTGGGGGACGAAGCCTGTGAGCCCGTCTGCCCAGAGGGTGCAGTAGTTGCACCTTTTGCCCATGTTGTGGACGACGATGAGCTCATTGTGGCCTTCGAAGAGCTGTGAGAGGCTGACGGGGCCGTTCCATCCGTTGAAGACGTGGTCGGCGACTGGCTCGGGCAGGTTTTCTTTCCGGAGTTTGGAGAGCTCGACCTGGAGGTCGTAGATCTGTTTTTCGATTTCTTTGATGGTCGGCATAGCTGTTTCTACTTTACTGGCGGCCATTGGTGTCGCGGGGATTGGCCCACGTTTCATGTCTCTTTGGAGGCGGACAAGGTGGCGTGGGAGGTTCGGGAGAGGATGTTTGTGCCAGGACTGGGAACGGTCGGGGTTGGGGTAGCATTTTTAAGATTGTGAAGCTGAGACAAAGACTCATGATTGTCATGGTCGCGGTCTTGGTCGGCCTGAGCCAGGCTGGCGTCATCTCAGCTTGCGCGGAGTTCTGTTCAGAGAGGCTGTCCGGCGCGGCGCCTTCGGGGTGCGCGTGTGGGTGTGCCGCCAGCGGTGAAAAGAAGGACTGTTGCTGTCCGCAGTTCACCCAGGATCCGGGACAGACCGCGAACCTTTCGCAAGTCGCCACGACGCAGGTCCCCTGCGAGGTGTTCCACCTTTGGGAGCCGTTCACGCACGAAGGCGGGAGCGCCTTGGCCCCGCTTGTTTTTCGTGCCCAGAACACGCGGGCGCCGCCTGATTCGGTCTTTCTCGATTTTTCTCGGGGTCGCGCGCCTCCGGTCGGTTGATGTAACTTGGTAGTGCATCGACCCGCCCGTCGTTTGACGGGCCCTGACCGGAAAATCCCATGAGAACAACCCGTACCAACCTATTCGTCCCTGTCGTTTTAGTCGCGATGGCCGCACTTGGCCTGTCGGCATGCTCAAGCGGGGGATCGGGCACTGAGCCCGCCGCCCCTTCTACGACCCAGACCAGCCCAGCGCCAGCCACAGAACCGGCGGCGTTCACGAACGAAAAGGGCGAGCTTTTATGCCCGGTGATGAAGACTGTCATCAAGTCCAAGGAGGACGCGGTCGGGTTTGCCGACCATGAGGGTGTCCGTTACTACTTCTGCTGTGACGGGTGCCCGGAGCAGTTCAAGGCCGAACCGGCCAAGTACGCCAAGGGAGGCGGCTAACCCACGCATCCGGCCTGGACTTCCCAGCTTTCGGGGCGGTCCGGGCCACCGACCATCTGCGGCTTTGGCTGCGGAGCGTTCCAAATGTTGATCCAGTTTTTGAAGAAGCAGTGGTTCAGTGTCCTGCTGTTGGCGGCGGTGCTGGCGGGGACGGTGTACGCGGTCAACCGGCTGCGTCCGCGCGGTTCGATGAGCGTCGTGGAGGCGCAGGCGATGGACATGACGGCGATGAAGGCGCCGATCGGGGTGTACCCGGTGGGGACGGACTACGCCCTGCAGCGGGTCGTCGGGGGGAGCGAGAGCTTTCCGGCGACGATCATGGCTTTGAACGACGAGGACGTTGTTGCCAGGGTCGCGGGGCTTGTTTCGGAGATCTACGTGTACCCGGGTGACAGGGTTTCCAAGGGCAGGCTGCTGGCCAGGATCTCGGCGGACGAAACCTTGAGGACGAGCCAGGCAGGGGCACTGTCGGCCCAAGCCGCGGGTCTGGAGGCGCAGTCGGCGGACGCGATGGTCAGGCAGGAGCTCGCTACGGTCGCCAGGGCGAAGGCTGGGTTGAAGTCAGCGGCGGCAAGGATCGCGACGGCACGGGCGGAGCTTAAGGCGGCGCAATCTTCGGAGGCCGCTTCGCGGAGCAAGGTGGCGATGGCGGAGGCAGCGATCTCGGAGCGGAACGCGGAGATGGTGTACGCCCTGTCGAACTATACGCGCGAGCAAGAGCTTTTTGAGGGTGGCGCGATCTCGCGCAACCAGCTTGAGGAAGCCAAGCGGGACCTGGAGATGGCGAGGTCGCGGGTCTCGGAGGCGAGGGCCCAGCTGGTCGAGGCGACATCGATGGTGGCCAAGGAGAGGGACATGGTCGAGGCTGCCCAGTCGATGGTGCAGGAGGCGGTGGCGGAAAGGGCAATGGCCGACTCGATGTTGGCGGAAGCCGAGGCGGGCGTGGCGCGGGCGCGGAGAATGGCCTCGGCCGCACGGGCAGGAGCCGGCGCGGCGGCGGCGGAAGCGGCGGCGATGGGGACGATGGCGAGCTACCTTGAGCTGCGGGCATCGGCGGACGGGGTTGTTTCGGAGCGGACCGTGAGCCCGGGGACGCCAGTAATGATGGGCCAGACGGTGCTGAAGGTCAAGACGGACAGGCGGTTGAGGGTCCAGGCGAACCTGCCGCAGTCGCTGGCGGGCGAGGTCCGGGTCGGGACCAGCGTGAGGATCACGTCGAACGGGCAGATCAAGGAGGCTTCGGTGACGAGCGTGTTCCCTGTCGTGCAGGGTGCGACGCGGACGTTCACGGTGGAGAGCCTGATCGACAACGAGGGACGGGCTTGGGAGGTCGGAGCTTACGCTGACTTGGAAGTGTTCGTGCGTGAGCCTGTCCGGGCGCTTTCGGTCCGTAACGAGGCGGTGAAGACGGCGAGCGACGGGTCCCACTACGTGTGGAAGGTCGAAACGGGCAAGGCTCCGGCCGATGCGGACGCGGAGTACACCTGCACGATGCACCCCCAAGTTTCAAAGAAGGGCCCGGGGATCTGTCCGCTGTGCAAGATGGACCTGGTCCCGAAGGACGCCAGGGGCAACTCCAAGGCTGTCCGGACACCTGTGACGATTGGCGCGCGGGACTCGCACTACACGGAGGTCCTTTCTGGGCTGCAGGCGGGCGACCAGGTGACCTATGCGGGGGACGACGAGCTGTTCCCGAGCGCGGCTGTGAAGCCGGTCAAGTGGGACAAGGACGGTCCGGTCGAGATCCCGGGCGGGTCTGGTCAGCCAGGACCATCCGGGCACGAGGGCCACAGCGGCGAGGCGACGGAGCAGAAGCCGGGCGGTGGATCTGGAACGAAGAAGCCGGAGAGCAAGACTTCGGTGAAGCTGAAGGACCCTTACACGTGTCCGATGCACCCTGAGGTCGTCCAGGAAGGGCCGGGGACGTGCCCCATCTGCAAGATGGACCTTGTCCCGATGAAAGACGGGGGCGAGTAGTGTCTGAGACCAAAAAGGGGCCACCGACCAGCGGGATCGTGCAGTGGTCGGTGAACAACCCCTACGGGGTCGCGGCCCTGTTCTTGGCGGTGATGGTGCTGGGGTGGATCGCGGTGACGCAGTTGATGCCGAAGCGGTTCATGCCGTACATCGAGACGCCTTTGATCGGGATCGTGACCGAGATGCCAGGGTTGTCCTCGGAAGACATGGAAACGTACTTCAGCTCGCCGATCGAGCAGAAGATGGTGTCTGTCCCGGACGTGCGCTATATCCGGTCGGTGAGCCAGGACGGGTTCAGCATGGTCGTGCTGGAGTTCCCGTACGGCTCCGACAT
>CAZGER010000166.1:0-3669 GCA_964524565.1 uncultured Chthonomonas sp.
ACAGTGGACACCTCCGCCCCCAGGCCGTGGAAACGGTTCTCGAAGCAGCTCTTTGAGACCCTCCCGGCTTGGATCGATGCGAACGACCGGCACGTGGCCCGTACTAGACTGTTCGGTCTGACCTGCCTTGCCAAGGCCAGCACCAAAGAAAGCGGTGCCCCGCCAAAGAGGTTCGAAAGGGTTCCTGTCGAGTCCACGATCGACCCGTACACCGGCCGAGACTTCCCGTACCGCGTCGCTGGCAAGGCCTTCTCTGTGTACAGCGTCGGCGCAGACGGCCGCGACGACGGGGGAGAGTCCAACGAGACCGGCTCCGCCCCGGACCTTGTGCTCGGTTTAGGCTTGCGACGCTGACGACGGCATGGCCGAAACCTTCGTCTTGGGTCGCCACACCGCCCCGTCGACGTCGTCGAACTTGACATGCTCGGCGGAGACCGCGCCCAGGCCACCGAGCGGTGACGCGGCAGCCCGGCTCACGACAAGGGCACCTTCGGGGGCGAGCTTCTGCAGGTGCGCGGCGACATCGATGACGTGGGCAAAGTTCACTGCCGTCGAGTCCTTGCCGGGAGCCAGCACGATCCCCGAGTGGATCCCGCCCCGCAAGCGGATCGGCTCACCCAGCTCGTTCCGCATCGAGTTGAACTCGAACAACCCGGCCAGGACGGCCTTGCCGGCAGAATAAGCCGACGGCGAAGAGTCAAAGACCGCTGTCACCCCGTCGCCGGCGGTGGAGTGGATCTGCCCACCGTGCTTGTTCACTAGCGACTCGACAAACCTGTGGTACTCGTTGAATGTGAACTCGACCGCCAGGGGGTCGGCCGTGGATTTGATCCGCGTCGAACCGACGATGTCCAGGCTGAGGAACGTCGCGTTCTGCTCGTCAGACCTCAGCTTGGTCTGGATATCGAGCAGCTGTTGCAGCAAGACGTGCCGATCCTGGTTGGGGTCAGAAAGGCCAAGGCGCTTCCTGAACCGGTCCACCAGGTAAGCGCTTGAACCACCCATCAGGGCGAACGCGAGCGTGATCGCAAGGTAGGTGAACACCTCGGGGCCTTGGCTCCACGTCGGCCCCATGAACAGGCCCGCGACGTAGGCAAAAAGCGAGACCGTGACCTGGCTGACCGCCCCCAACAGAGCCCCCGCCAGCAAGGCCGTCTTGTGCGACCTGGCCAGCGAACAGTTGTACAGCCCCAAAAGAACGATCGTCGCCGATAGCACCTCAGGAAGGCCACTGTTGTCCGGTCTTGGCGTCCCCGCCAGGTACCAGAACACCCCTGCGCCCAGCCCCAGCACCGCTGAAGTGACCCACCGGCGCACATCGGGGCTGTACGCCAAGAACGAGCGTTTGACCGACTGCACGAACGAGAGCTTTTCGTCCGGCTTGGGCACGTGGTGGACAGCCAGCCGAACGTAGCTGACCGGTGCGCCAGTTGCCTCAGCGACAGCCAGGATGGCGTCATCGTCCAGCTCGCCCCCTCGCATCTCCCTCAGGCGCGAAGCCAGGGCCAGCATCTGCTGGATCTCCTCGTCGCCCAGGTTCTCAGCCTCCGTCCTCGAGGCTTCGTTCAGCCTTTCGTCCGGCACCTGCACGCGATCCTCCTGAAGAAGTTCTTCTTGCTCCACGTTCCCGTGGATTCTACTGCGCCGGGCGTGGCCCGGTTTCTCTGTCCCCAGGCGTCAGCAGCCAGACGGAGGTGGCGGCGGGCCCTCGATCTGCCTCGGGACGAACACGGTCGAAGGCATGGTGTTCGTCGTGCCGGGCGTCAGAGCCGGAAGGGGCAGCAGGCAACTTGAACCCGTCACTGCATAAATGTTCCCTTGGTACTTGAGCGAGGCGTAAAAGGCGGACGGAATGGTCGCTGGCCTGGCGATCAGGAACTTGGCCGAGGTGGGCACGTGGCCGGAAAACACCCCGTTCGCCGCGACCCTTGCGCCCCCGACAAAGCTCGCGCTTGCATCCAAGAACTGCACCTCGACATAGCCCATCGGCGTCGTCCCGTTGGTCGAGAACATCAGACCTGCCACGCGGGTCGTGTTCAGGCCAGACGGGGCAAAGACGTTTGCCGAGACGGTCTTGGGCTGCCCAGCGACCGTCGTGTTGACTGAAACCGTGATGACCCCGCTGGGCAGCGTGTTGATCGTCATGTTCGAACCGGAGACTGTGGCAGCGCCCGCGCCAGGGCCAGAAAGTGAGTGGCCAGTGCCGCCCAGGACCGTGCGGGTCCCAACAGCATCGTAGTTGACGACCTGGATCTGCAGGTTGTCTCCAACCAACACGTTCATCGGGTCAACCATCTGGAAGCTCCGGAAGAACTCAAGGTACTGCCCGGCGAACGGGGCTCCCGCTGTCCCGGTCGTGCCGGTGGTGCCTGTCGTGCCGCCACCGCCGCCGCCACACCCCAAAATGACGATCGCCGCGAAAAGGGCGAACGCCCAAAGTGCTCTGTAGTTACCGTTTTTCAAGTTGTTTTTCCGTCTCCGCGTAGTTGCCTCAGGCGAAACCCCTTCGGCCAAAGCTCTCCCAGCGTGGTGCCTTCCACGTTGCCCCCGTCGTCAACCAGCCACACAGTCAGTGAGTCCGGCTCGTCGACGAATTCGGCCAGCGATTGGCGGCACATCCCGCAGGGCGAGGCGCCGTCCCGGGTCACGATCGCCACTGCGGCTACTGTCTTGCAACCGTTTGCGACCATACACCCCAAGGCGACGCGTTCCGCGCACATTGTGAGCCCGAACGAGGCGTTTTCCACGTTGCAACCAACGTAGACCCGGCCGTCGGCACCCAATATCGCGGCACCCACGTGATAGACGCTGTACGGGGCGTACGCGTTCGCACGCACTGCCCTGGCCGCCTCTATCAACTTTTCTCGCACTGCCTATTTTAGCTGGGCGATGGTGACACCGTGTCCACCTTCCTCCGGGTCCGCGTCGCGGCACGACTTGACACCGGTGTGCCGCTTGAGGACCTGCCGCGCCATGTCGCGCAGAATCCCTTCGCCCTTGCCGTGGACGATCCGCACCGATTCAAGCCCAGCCATGATAGCCCTGTCCAGATAGCGCTCGAGCTCGTATTGGGCTTCCTCGGCCCGTAGCATCCTCAAGTGAAGTTCGCCGCTTGCGCTCGCCGCCGCCTCGAACCTCATCGTGGTCGTCGAGCTTTTCTTGGCCGGGGCAGGTTTGCCCGGCATCCCGATCACCGTGAACTCACCCTTTTTGAGCGTGGTGCTCATCATGCCGACGATGACTTCGACCTTGTCCCCGTCGACCCTGGCCACCTTCCCGGTCATGCCGGTCGCATTGACCCTCACCTTTGCCCCGACCACCACGTTCCCGACCGAGGGCACAGCCTTGGGAGCAGGGCTCATCTTCGCGAGCCGCTCAGACCCCGATTTCTGGATTTCTTTGAGCCGTTCCTTGGCCTCCGAGACGGTCGCTGCGTCTGGCGCGTTTTTGAGGCTGTCGAGCACGGCAGCCGACTCGACGCGCAGACTCCGCAAGAACTCGTTCAGTTCTGCCGTCGCCCGCTCGGCAAAGCTGCGCCTCGACTCTTCAGCCTGCGCGAGCTTGGACTTCGCCTCAGCTTCGACCCGTCGAACCTGGGCGGCGAGCCTGTCAGCCTCCGATTGCGAGGCCCGCGCTTGCCTCTGCGCCCCTTCCAGGTCTTCGATCAGG
>CAZGER010000166.1:3679-5083 GCA_964524565.1 uncultured Chthonomonas sp.
CGCTGAAAAGCCAGAGGTCGCCTCTTCGATGAGTTTTTGCGGAATGCCGTACCTTTCAGCGATCCTGAAAGCGTGCGAGGAACCAGGCATCCCCGGCAAGAACCTGTAGGTCGGCCGGAGCGATTTCACGTCGAATTCCATCGAGGCGTTCATGAACCCGGGCCAGCTGCTGGCGAACAGCTTGAGCTCGCCATAGTGGGTCGAGGCGAGGATCACCGCGCCCCGGGACGAGAACTCCTTGAGCAGGGCGACCGCCAGAGCAGCCCCTTCGTCCGGGTCTGTCCCCGCACCGACCTCGTCCAAAAGCACGAGCGCCCCCGGCCGGACTTGGGCCAGGGCCTCTGCGATGTTCTTGATGTGCGCGCTAAAGGTCGAAAGCGACTGCTGCAGCGACTGTTCGTCACCAATATCCGCCCAAAACTGCGTGAAACACCCCGCCGAAACCGCTTCCGCCGGCGGCATCATGCCGGACTGCGCCATCAGCGCTGTGAGCCCGACCGTCTTGATCGCGACGGTCTTTCCACCCGTGTTCGGGCCGGTGATCAAAATCGCCGTCGCCCCGTCGCCCAGGTTGACAGAGAGGGGGACGGCCGACTTCCGGTCGATCAACGGATGGCGACCATCCTTGATCGAGACGACGGGGCCGTTGCGCACCTCTGGGACACAGCCACCGGTCTGAGAGCCCAATCGGACCTTGGCGAACACCAGGTCGAGCGCAGCGGCCGCGTCGATCCCCTCGCTGATCTCGGTGGCGTGGAGCCCGACCGACGCGCTGAGGTCACGCAAGACCCTTTCCGTCTCCGCCCGCTCCGCTGCTTCTGCTTCCCGGACGGCGTTCCCCAGGGCGACCACGTCCTCCGGTTCGACGTAGATCGTCTGCCCGCTCGAGCTCGAATCGTGGACGATCCCCTTGATCTTCCCCCGGTTCTCTGCCTTGAGCGGCACGACGTACCGCCCGTTCCGTTCTGTGTAGATCGGATCGCTCAGAAGCTCGCGGGTCTTGCCCGTTGCGTACGCTTGGATCCGTTCGAGGGCTCGCTGGGCCGACTTCGCCCGTTTCGCGCGGGCCGCCGCCAGTTCCGGGCTCGCCTCGTCCCGAACGTGACCGTCCAGGTCGAGGGATCGCTCAAGCAGGGCGCCCAGGGCCGGTTGGTTCGCCAGTCCCTCCGACAGCCTGTTGATACGAGGGGCCTCTTTGCCCGCAAAAAACCGCCTGGCTTCCGCCATCACCCGCACAGACTTGCCGATCTGGGCCAGCAGCTCGCCCGGTAGGACCCGCCCCTTGTCCGCCGCGACCACGTGGTCACCGACGTCGTAGACCCCCCGCAGGCTCGGAAGCTGGGTCTGGTACAGGTCCCAAGCTTCGGACGTCTCCTCGACCCTGGCGCGCATCGAGTCGATCTG
>CAZGER010000167.1:0-5058 GCA_964524565.1 uncultured Chthonomonas sp.
TAAAGAACGCGCCCAGATCGTCCGTCGAGGCCGCCTGACGGTCCGCGCCCTCGCGCCGGTACGAGGCAGACTCCTCGCTCCCCATCATGTCGCGACCGCCCTTCCGACGGCGGCGACGGCGGCGACCGGTCGAACGGTCGTCCCTCTGGCGGGGCTCCTCCGGCTCCGACTCCAAGTCGATCTCCAGCAGCGAGGGCTTCAGCAGCAGGTCGTCGGCCATCTCGTCCGTCCAGACCTCCTCCATCCACTCGTCCAGCTTCATGATCGCAGTGTCGAACTTGATCGACTCCCAATGGAGCGTGTTCTCGCTCCGGATGATCGGGTCCTTCACCGCAACCAGGCTCTCGATGTCAGCGTTGATGATCGTCTGGATCTCCCCGACAGGGCCGATCAACATCGAGTACGTGGTGCCGTCGACACCAAGCAGCTTCACCGTGTTGTTCTCAACCGGCAGGTACTCGCCAGACTCAAGGCTGTAAACCACCGAGTTGCTCGGCAGCGCCACCGTCCGGTTGGCCGTCCCTGCGCAGTGCAGCGTCACAAACGGCGCCGCAGCATGGATCAGGTCGTTCTCATAACTCCATACGTGGGCGCCGGACATGTGCGCCAAGACCCTAAAGAACTCCGGCGTAACGATCGGATCGCCCAAAAAGACGCTCGTCCAGTCGTCCCCTGCCTTCTCACCCTCGAACCGCCTTGCGACGAAGCTCGGCAGACCGGTCTGCGTGTACTCACCAAGCACCGCAGCCTCCTCCGGGATCGCGAAGTAGCTCGGCTCCAAGTGCCCGCCCTGAGCCAGTTCCTCGGTCGGAAGCTGGCGGCAAAGCTCGTCCCGTGTGTTCAAGATCGTCGTGCCGCTCTTGCTGTTGAACGGCTGAGGCCGCAGTGCGATTCCCGTCACCTCGCGGACACGCTCAAGGCTCTCACGCCCAGCCTCGAACAGACCGGCCGCGTACATCCAGAACAGGACCTTGCCGTCTCGCTGGAGCCGGCTCTTGACCGCGCTCTTGACTTCCGGCCTCAAGTCCCAGGCGTTGACAAAAACGTGCAACCGGCACTCAGGGAAGTTCTCCCGGTGTGCCAGGTCGCTCAGCAGATAGAACCCAACGCTCAGCCCGCTACGCAGCATCGACTCCCGAACCTGGTGGACGATCGCCTCGAAAGCCCTCGGATCGGTCAGGTACGCCAGCGACCGCTCGTCGATGAACACCGCCACGTCCGGGTCTGCCCGGTTCACCGTCAGGCCACGGACAAAGATCTCGCGGATAGCTTTCGCCCGTTCCCAAATGCCCCGACTGTTCAACCAGCCAAGACCGTGGGTGTCGTGCCAGCAGACGCCGCCGTTGTGCGCCAGCGCCGCGCCGGCCCCTCGCCAGTGCGCGCTCTCTAACGACTGTGGGGTCTTCATCAGCGGCACAGACTCGTCCGCGTCCGCCTTGCCTGAGATCGGGGTTCGGAAATCCTCCTCGCTGATGAACAGTTTCCCGTTCAGCGAGATGCTGTCCACCGGGAACGGGAACGCTGCCGCCCCGCCCGGCCCGCGGCTCGAATAACTCGGTGGCCCGCTCACGTAGTCCAGGTCCGGACACCGGAGCAACTTGCCCAGCGAAAGGTGACCGCTGTGCGGGTGCGACCACTCGAATAGATATCCGTAGTTGACGCCGATCACTAGGTCGCCGCCGGTCGCAGACTTGGCCGCGTGGCACAGGTCCCCGATCCGCTCCACGATCATGTCCGAGGCAAAAAGGTTGTAGTCGATCCACGGCCGCGACCGTCTGTCCGTCCGGACAAACCCGCTCACCGGGCCGCTCCTGTCGTAGACAGGGACCCGCACCGCCTCGAACGAGGCAGACCCGTCGAACCATGCCGCCCTCAACGAGAATGCGTCGTCCCGGTACCTGTGCCGCAACCAGACCCTGAACTGCTCCTCCGCCGCCGCCGAGGTGTCGTGACCGTCCTCTTCCTGGATCGACCAGTGGTTGTGGTCCAGATGGATCCCCAAAAAGTTCGCGCCCGACTTCCCGTGCCGCAGGACAGAGACAAACCCGCTCAGGGCCTGCGCCGCCAATCCCCAGTACTCCGTGTGCGCAAGGCTCGGACCGACGGCAGACTTCGCCGAAGGGTCCACTCCGCCCGGATACCTCTCCTTCCAGTCCGCAGGGGCGACGAACGAGACCTGGACGATCAGCTGCGCGCCTGGACACTCTGCCACCGTCGCCGCGATAGCCTCCTCCGCCCGTGCGATCTGCGGTTCCAACTCCTCGCAGACATGCAGCTCGAACGGGAACCTAAACACCTCGACACCGCTCTCCCAGGCAAGCCGAATCTCCTCCAGCACCGGCCCAGCGAGCTTCCCACCGAGCGGCAGCGAAAGGAACAATGGCGAGATGACCCGCTTGTTCCGCATCAGGGTCGGCTTGCCGCGCCAGACCGCTACCTGGGCGGCGTTCTCTGGCGGCACGACTGAAACCCGAACGACCGGCTCGACGACCGCGACCGCGACCTGCTCTGGTGCAGTCGACTCAGCCTTCTTGCCGCCCCTCGGACGCCGAGAAGACCGGATCTCGTCTTCCGGTGCCGCCACGACCTCGGTCGTGGCCTCTTCCTCGCGCTTGTCCGAACCGCGCCTGGACCGTGACTTCCTCGGTGCAAGGCCGTCGGCCTCTGCGTCCTCCGACTTCTGCGGAGGAGCCCCTTTGGGGGTTCTGAACTCCAAGACCACGAATCTCCCTTCCGGGTCGTTCACGACAAAGTCAGACGGCTTGCTCGGCTTGGGCCTTGCCGCCGGCGGAGCGTCCACCTTGACTTCCCTTCGCGCTCGTGCCTGGGGTTTCTCGCTCGGCTCCGAACGGTCCTCCCTGTCCTCCGACTTCTCGGAAGGTGCCGACTCCGCAGACCGCCAACTCAAAGAAAAAATCGAGGCCGGGTCAGAGATTTCCAGCGGTGGAGCAGTCCTGGCAGGCTTGCCGTTGGCCTTGTCTGCGGGCTTCCTGCTTGACCTCTGAGCCTTCGCAGGCTTGGGAGCCGCCTCCGACACCGTTTCCACGTCCTGTTGGGCCGGAACCGGCGGCTTCGGACGCGGGGCCCGCTTTACAACCGGCTTGTCCGCTAGTGGCTTGCCCTCGGCCTTCTCTTTGGGCTTGGATGTCGAGCCCAATATCTCGTCGGCGGTCCTCCGCTTCCTCTTGGGCTGGGTGTCTGTAGTCGATGAATCTGGTTCGGAGCCCGGCTGGGCTCCTCGTGCGTTATGTGCTTTTTTCGGAGGCATGATGGAGCCAACTGGTCAAAATCGTGCAGGACAGTATCCATGGGTCTGCACATGACGGGAGCGGCTTCGGCGAGACCGGCGCGTCAACCATCAAGGCAAGGATCCTGATCCTCTGACAGACAGTATGGCAGACAAGCAACACCCACACTAGGAACATTCCCCCTGAGAATTTTGTCTGGGCAGACCAAAGATAACCTCAAGCCAGACAAGAGGCCAAAAATGCAAACCACCCCATTATTGTGGGCATCGCCTGCGGTGGGAGGAGAGCAAAGCCCCGTGTCGACGGTTGCGCAGGACGTGAAAACGTCGGAGTTTGACGAGGCGGTCGCCGCAGTCAGCCTGCAAAACCTGGACAACGGGACAAACCTTGAGACGGAGGCGGACCAAAACGGGCTGATTGCCCAAGTCGTCACGCTGGACCTCCTCAAGGTTGCACTCCCCCAAAGCATCGCGCTGCCAGTGTTCGAGAGAGGAGTCAACGTCAGCGGAGTCTCTCCGCTCCAGCCCGTCCTGTCACCAGGCACCGCCCGCCCACTTCCGGTCGTCACGTTCTCCGTGTACCTTCCGGCCCAGACGGCGACACTTGGCACACCCACCGGGCAAGACCAGTCTATCGCTGCACCGACCGCACCGAGCGGTCAACCCGGCGTGCCCCAGACTGTCCCGACAAACCCCCAGACCATCGACCTGACCGGCTTCGAGCCAGTTGAGCCGACCGTCTGGAACGGGACGGCCCCGTCGACGCAGCCAACCCAGCCCGGCCAGGACCAAGACATCCAGGTGCCCGGCGCCCGACCCCAACCCGGCCCGGTCCAAGTCCAAAACGAGGGCCAGACCACAGGCTCAGGCGCAGGGACAGGCTCCGGCACCGGCTCCGGCAACACCGACCCGATCGGCCAGTCCGGCGGCATCCCGCCCAGAACGAACTTCATCGGTCTCTACAGGAACACCGGCCAGGGCCGCTCAGACGACCACGCCGCCATCATGGCCCTCGGCCCCCAAGGGCCGGAGCGGAACGGTGGCCCCCAGTGGAGGAACTCCGAGTTCCCAGACGTCGTCGATATCGATCCCTCCTGGGCCCAGCGCCTGGGAATCCCGCCCGAGTTCCAGCAGGAGGCATCAACCTTCTTTGAAAAGCTCCAAGGCGAGGTCAAGCGGATCATCCAGCTCGGCGACGCCGGCAAAGCCACTCTCGAAGGGCTGCAGAAAGAGCTCAACGAGTTCCTGTCCGATCCCCGCATTCAGTGGGGGCCACACTGCGGGACAGGCTCGCCGGAGCGCGTCAAGGGTCAGCCCGGGCCAAACCCAGAGACCGAGACGCCAGAGATCCTCGTCAAGACAGACCTGGACTCTGACACCCTCTCGGTAGCCGGGGAAAAGCCCCTTCTGTCCAAGGCAGGAGCGCGCCCCGCACCGACCCAGACCGTCCAACCGCCCGAGTCCGTCGCATCCGACAGGCCCGTGCCCAAGACGGACAACGCCATCTCCACGACCGACCACCTGAAAAAAGGCGGCCACGCGTCCGAAAGGCCAGCGCACGTTGCGGCCCCGGACCTCGACACGGTCGAAGCGGCTGGCTCAAAGCCGGCGCCCGCCCCGACCCAGACCGACAATATGCTCGCTGCCAGCGAAGACTCCGACACGGACGTCCTCACCACAGACGAGACCTTGACGGTCGAGGCCAAAGCGGACCCCACCACCGACCAAGCGGTCAAGTTCGTCGATCATGCCCGACGCACCCAGGCACCGGCAGCCACCTGCGGCACCACGCTGGCCACCTCGTCGCTGGC
>CAZGER010000168.1:0-5029 GCA_964524565.1 uncultured Chthonomonas sp.
AGCGTCACCTACGCCTATCTCGAACCCTTCGGCCAGGTCGATCCCAAGGCTAAGTCGATCCAAGTGCCCTCGCCTGTCGATGACCTGACCGGTGTCGGAGAAAAGTCCGTCACATTCACGCTCAGGGCCGAAAACTCCGCCAAGATCGGCGTCACCCGGTCCGTCACCGTCAAGTTCTTCAAAGCCTCCCAAGCCAAGATCGTCACCTTCGCCGCCTCCCCCGCCGAGGTTCCGCCCCTCGATGGCAGGACCACCCTCAAATGGCAGGTGGCAGGGGCGACAAGGGTGGAGTTCTCCCACGACGGACAGACCGAGGAAGTCTCCGCGACCGACCAGCGAGAGATGGTCCTCAGCCAAGACGCCACCTTCAAACTCACCGCCTACGACGCCCAGGGACTCCCCACAGAAAAAACCGTCACCGTCAAAGTGAAAAAGCCCGACCCACCCACCGTCGATCCTCCCACGACCGGGGGCGACGGCACCGGCACCGGAGGGGCCACCACCACCGGCGGCACCGGCAGACCGACTTCAAACACCGACGGAAGGATCCACGTACCAAGGAGAAAGACGCCAGTTGCCGCGGGCCCTCGTTAGCGTCACCGACAAGACAGGGGTCGAGTATTTCGCCCGAGGGCTCGTGGAGCGCGGGTTCGAGATCATCAGCACCGGAGGCACCGCCAAGGCCCTGCGACAAGCCGGGATCGAGGTGCTCGAAGTCGCCGATGTCACCGGCTTTCCCGAAATGCTCGATGGCCGCGTCAAGACCCTCCACCCCATGGTCCATGGTGGGCTCCTCGGCGACACCCGCTTGGAAAGCCACCGCAGGCAGATGGAAGAGGCCTGCATCCGACCCATCAAAATCGCCGCCGTCAACCTCTACGCCTTCGAACAGACCGTCCAGGGCGGCCCCACCCTCGCCGAGGCGGTCGAATCGATCGACATCGGCGGCCCCGCCATGGTCCGCGCCGCCGCCAAGAACTTCGGGTCTGTCACCGTCGTCGTCGATCCCTCCGACTACGCAACAGTCTTGCAAGCCATCGACGAAGGCAACCTCGAAAGCCACAGTCTCAGGCTCTCGGCAAAGGCGTTCCGGCACACCGCCTACTACGATTCGATGGTCTCCCGCTACCTGACCGCCCAAGCGGGAGAGACCGGCCTCCCCGAAACCTGGACCGTCGGCTTCAAAAAGAAGGCCGACCTCCGGTACGGCGAGAACAGCCACCAGACCGCCTCCGTCTACACCGACCCCCTCGCCCTCCCCGGGATCGCCCAGGCGGCCCAACTCTGGGGAAAAGAGCTCAGCTACAACAACTATCTCGACTCCGACTCTGCCTGGGAGCTTGTCGCCGACCTACCCCCGACCTCCTGCGCCGTCATCAAGCACGGAAATCCCTGCGGCGCGTCCCAGGCCGGCTCGTTCGCCGAAGCCTACAAGTCCGCCCGACAGTCCGATCCCGTGTCCGCCTTTGGTGGCATCGCCGCCTTCAACGGCCCGATCGACCTGGCTGCCGCCGAAGCGATGACAGAAAAAGGCAACTTCCTGGAGGTCGTCATCGCCACAGGGTTCGAACCCGAAGCGCTCGAAGTCTTCCAAAACCGCTCCGGATGGGGACAAGATGTCCGACTCCTCGTCGCCACCCTCCCGTCCGATGAACCCACCCTCTCCGCAAGGGCCGTTCGCGGCGGCGTCCTCGTCCAAACGTCCGACGAAGAACCCCCCGCCGAATGGTCTTTCCCGACCAAGCGCATGCCGACCCCCGACGAGCTAGAAGCCATGAAAATGGCCTGGAGGATCGTCAAGCACGTCAAAAGCAACGCGATCGTCCTCGCCGACGCCACCCGGTTGGTCGGGGTCGGCGCCGGACAGATGAACCGCGTCCAGTCCGTCAGGCTCGCCCTCGACCAGGCCGGTGCCCTCGCCCCCTCCTGCGCCCTCGCCAGCGACGCCTTCTTCCCCTTCCCAGATTCCATCGAGACTGCCGCCGCCGCCGGCGTCGTCGCAGTGGTCCAGCCCGGCGGGTCAAAAAAGGACCCCGAGGTGGTCGCCGCCGCCGACAGCCTGGGCGTCGCGATGGCAATGACCTCCGTCCGCCACTTCCGCCACTGACCCGGTAACCCGCGAAGGCCAGAAAGCGTCGCAAACAAATAGAATCTGCTAAAATCGCGTTAGCACCAGGAGCCCGACTTGAAAGACCAGACCAATCTCATTGTCTCGATCGTAGCAATCGTTTTCGCCATCGGTTTCGCGTTGGTGTTCATGTTCACCGCCCGACAACCGATGTCCGAGCAGAAAGCCACTGCCGTACCGGTCAGTGAGGTCAAACCCGCCGAAGGAGCCGTCGTCTACGCCAACTCGCTCCCAGGTGGTAGCTCGAACGCCTCCGCTGGTGGGGCCTCCGGCCAGCCGGCTGGTGGCGCCGGCGTCGCCGCCAACCCCAACCGGACCGGCGCTCGCCGAGGCATGTAGTCTGTCCCTAGCGCGCAAGCGGACGCCGAGCCCAAAATAGAGGCTCGGCGTTTTTTTGCGCCACCCCGGATCAAACTGTGAGGGACACCTACCAAAACCCCGTCGTCAAGGCCCTGCGAGCAAGGTTCACGCGCGACATAGGCATCGATCTGGGAACCGCCAACACGCTCGTCTTCGTCGCCGGACACGGCATCGTCATCCGCGAACCAAGCGTCGTCGCCATCAACCGGGACACCCACGAGGTCCTCAAAGTGGGTGAAGAGGCCAAAAGGATGCTCGGCCGGACACCGGCCAACATCGTCGCCACCAGACCCCTCCGCGATGGCGTCATCGCCGACTACGAACAGACCCTCGCCATGATCCGGGACTTCGTCAAAAGGGCCAAGCGCGGGGTCACCCTCTACACCACAGTCGTCGTCGGGATCCCAAGCGGCGTCACAGAGGTCGAGCGCGACGCCGTCCTCGATGCCTGCCGTAAGTCAGGGGCAAACAAGGCCTACGTCATCGAAGAACCGATGGCCGCAGCGATCGGGGCGGGCCTCCCCGTCGGAGAGCCCGTCGGCTCCATGATCGTCGATATCGGCGGCGGCACCACAGAGGTCGCCGTCATCTCCCTCGCCGGGATCGTCCACAGTCGCTCGATCCGGACCGCCGGGGACGAGATCGACGAGGCTATCTCGGCCTACGTCCGCAGGGCCTACAACCTCTTCATCGGCGAGCGCACAGCCGAACAGGTCAAGATCAACATCGGGTCCGCCTATCCGCTCTCCACCGAGCTCGAAATGTCCGTCAAGGGCCGCGACCTCGTCACCGGACTCCCCCGCAGCATCGAACTCACCAGCGAGGAGATCCGCGACGCCATCTCAGAACCCGTCAACGCGATCGTCGAGGCCGTCAAAATGACCCTCGAAGCGACCCCGCCCGAACTCGCCGCCGACTGCATGCACCACGGCATCGTCGTCGCCGGGGGAGGAGCCCTCATCCGCGGCCTCGATAGGCTCATCAGCGAGGTCACCGGCATGCCTGTCATGGTCGCAGACGACCCCCTCAGCTGTGTCGCAGAGGGCACCGGCAAAATGCTCGACCTGATGAACGAAGACCCTGCCATCCGCAGGATGTTGGAGAAAGCATCGAGAGGCTGAACGACTCCCCGAGGCGCAACTGGATCGCCCTGCTCTCGCTCCTCGTCGCAGGGGTCCTCCTCGGAACGTGGCAGAACTCCGCCCGGGCGGCAGGTCGGCTCGACATGGTCACGCTCCTCGTCCAACGATGCCTCAACTGGGCAGTCGCCCTCAGCGACACAGCCTGCGACCGCACCGCCGACTTCTTCTCCGGGGTCGGACGCGCTGGCGCGCTCGCCGCCGAGAACCGCACGCTCAAAGAGCGGCTGGAAGCGCTCTCCAGTTACTCAGAGGCGGTCCAAGCCTACGAGAACGAGCTCCAAAACACGCGCGGCCTCGCCGGTTTCCCCGACACCTCCCGCAAAAAGATCCCCGCCGAGATCATCGCCTACGTCCCCGCCGACAGCCGCGTCACCCTCAGCGCAGGCTCCGATCAAGGCGTCACGCCCAACATCGCCGTCGTCACCGCCAAGGGGCTCCTCGGCGTCGTCTCCACTGTCGACCGCAAAACCTGCCAGGTCATCCTCGTCACCTCCGGTTCCATCAAGGTCGGCGGACTCATCGTCGGCCCGGTCTCCGTCCCCGGACTCGTCAAAGGACAGTCCTCTCAGCGCCTCGTCATGGACGTCTTCGACCCCGTCGACGTTAAAACCGGGGCTGAGGTCGTCACAACCGGCTACTCAGAGCACATCCCGCGCGGCATCCGCATCGGCATCGTCAGCCAGTTCTACAAAAACGAGGAGTTCGGCACCAGGTTCGCCTACGTCATCCCCAGCGCCAGGATAGGTCTCGCCAAGGAGGTCTACATCCTCAAATGACAGCCCTCCCAAGAGTCCTGGCCGCCCTGCTCCTGCTCGCCACCGCCGTCCTCCAAGTGACACTGGTCCCACGGGTCTCGGTCCTCGGCGCCGCCCCAGACATCCTCTTGGTCACCGGGCTCTGCCTCGCCGCCCGATCCCGGCCCGCAGGCGGAGCGACAGCAGGCTTCTTCTCAGGACTCCTCATCGGCAGCCTCTCCGGAGCCACCACAACCGTCTACTGCGTGTCCCGCACCCTCGCAGGGTTCGGAGTCTCATCCCTGGCCGGAGAACGCCCCTCCACCAGGGCTATCGTCCTGCTTGTCGTCCTCGCAAGCCTTTTTGCCAACCTGGTCCTCTTCTTCGTGGCCCCAAAGCCGGATGTCCTCGGTACCCTAGGGGCTACAATCTTGTCGGCGGCTTACAACGGGGTGGTCGCTTGGCCCGTGTCCATCATGGTGCAGAAAGTCCTCCCCGCCGAGCCCGATTAAAGGCACTGTTCATGAGTGAATACGACGTTCTGGGAATGGCTGTGCGGCAACTCCAGCAAGCCGCGACCTATCTCGACCTCGACGATGGCCTCGTCGAGGTCCTCGCAAAACCAAAAAGGGCCCTCACGGTCAACTTTCCCGTGGTCATGGACT